>JALOOZ010000006.1 GCA_025454155.1 Thermodesulfobacteriota bacterium | reverse complement strand
ACGATTACTGCCCCTTCATCCGGGAAGGCTCCACCTCGATCACCTGGGCCGGGGAAGTAAGCCCGTGCATAGCTCTCATGCACTCGTACCTGTGCTACGTGCTGGGCCGGGCGAAGTCCATCAGAAGATTCTCCATGGGAAACATCGCCGGGGAGGGTATTGCCGACATCTGGAACAAGGAGGAATACCGGACATTCCGCAGTCGCGTCATCGGTTTTGATTTTTCCCCGTGCATCCATTGCAGCGGGTGTGAATACACCGACACCAACGAGGAGGACTGCTACGGCAACCCTCATCCGGTCTGCGGCGACTGCCTCTGGTCAAAGAGAATACTCCTTTGCCCGTGAACAGAACTCATACGTCAGTGGCGCCCAGTAATGCCATCAGGCAGTCGTAATACCGACAACCGGGAAAGATCTCTTGTGTCATCGGGATACTCATGGAATACCTCCCGCCATCCCGTGTTAGGGACTTCCTGTCCAACAAGCTCAGCTGGGTGCAGTACCTCCTGGGCTCGGGCCTGGGCTCATCAGCCTGGTAAATGTTTCCATGTGGCTCAGGCGGAAGTACTTCCCCCACGCAGTCGAGACCGAGGACGGGATCTGCTACCTCAGCTGCAGGTGACGGAGAAGAATTTTCATTCTGGACTTGATCTTCCCGGAGAAATTGTCGACAATAGCATCAGGAAATGATCAGTCCTGATGACAAGTCAAGACTCGTCGAAACGGGCATAGCGCCCGTGGAGACGGATATCCTTTTCCTTCAGGAGAATTCACCCCCCTTTCCCTTTCGATCACCAGGCCCCCGGGAGTATCTGCAGAAGGGTCCCCTTCTGCGACATCATGGAGCGCAAGACGGAGAAATACATTACGAGGAGAAAGAGTATGCCCCTGGACATGAATCCCCGCGATGTATCTGTTCTGCTGCTGTATAACATCGACCCCTCCTGGACCGACCAGGAAAGGGAAGACGTCATTTCCGTGACCACCCTTCTCCACCAGGCCGTATCAGACGTCGGACATCCCGTCACGATGCTTCCCCTTTGCAGGGACAATCTCCAGGAGGTGATGGAACTCCATGATCCCGCCTCCCAACTCGTATTGAACTGGTGCGAAGGCATACCCGGCAAGTCCCACAGCGAACATGAGGCGGCCCGTGATCTGGAGCGCCTCGGATTCGCATTCACCGGCGCCGGCTCTGCCGCCCTGGAACTCGCGGGCGACAAGCGCCGGGTTAAGCGGATCCTGGAACGCTCGGGGGTGCCGACCCCTCAATGGCGCCTCTATGACCGTCCTGATGGAGATGGATGGAACAGGTTCCCCGCCATAGTGAAGGCGGCGAACGAGCACTGCAGCGAAGGTATCACCCGGGAGTCCGTCGTCATGACGGAGGCGGAACTCGTGGAACGGATCGCCTACATCCTGGACACGTTCCGGCAGCCGGCCCTGGTGGAGGATTTCATCGACGGGAGAGAATTTCACGTGTCGCTGTGGGGGAACGGTCACATCGAGATGCTTCCGCCGGCAGAGATGGATTTTTCCCTGTTCAGCGACATTCACGACAGACTGTGCACCCATGACTCCAAGTGCGTGCCCGGATCAGTGCACTACGATGGCATCCAGACCCTGCTGCCGGCACCGCTGGATGAACGGGAACTCCATGACCTCAAGCGCGTTTGCCTGACGGCATATCTGGCCGTTGGGTGCAGGGACTACGGCCGCATCGATGTGCGCATGCACGACGGGGTACCCCATGTGCTCGATGTGAATCCCAACGCCGACATCAGTGCGGATGCGAGCATGGCCAGTGCGGCAGAGATTGCGGGCTACACGTACGGCCAGATGGGGAGCCGGATAGTCAGGCTCGCGGCCAGGCGCCACCCCGTGTGGGGCAGAGGCAATGCCCGCTGAGCTCCCTCACTTGAGACTGATGAGTTCCTTGAGCAGGTCTTCGAGTTCCTTGCGTTCCCGGGCAAGAGGCCCTTGGGCCAGTCTGTTGTGCTGGTCTATGACGGCGTTCAGCTTTTGAGTGGCCTGCGCCTTCTCCTTGTCGGGAAGCTTGGAGAGGTTGTCCTGCATCTCTTTCCCCGACGTGTAAAGCCTGTTCACCTCTTCAAGGGTGGCGATGTGCCTTCTGGCGAGGTCAAGGT
The DNA here is from genome assembly GCA_025454155.1 of Thermodesulfobacteriota bacterium. Taxonomy (GTDB): domain Bacteria; phylum Desulfobacterota; class Desulfomonilia; order UBA1062; family UBA1062; genus MWEI01. The sequence goes on along the minus strand of JALOOZ010000006.1, from coordinate 28,690 downwards.
ATGTATCGAGCCCGTCAGTGAACCTCACGAGAAAGCCTGCAGCCTCGGGGTCGTCGATATCCGCCCTGAGCAGCATGGTTGCGGTACGGGTCTTGTCGGCGAGATTCAGGCGCTTTTGCACCGCTTCCAGGGTGTCTCCTTCGGACATGGTCGCCGAGAGGGATGCCGCGAAAGCCTTGTGGATCGACTGAGCCTTGCTCATCTGGGCTATCGCTGTGGAACCCGTGGGTGCCGGTGGTGGACTGTGCTGCTGGTCTGGGGATGGCACTGCAACGGGCTGGTCGTCCTGCTTGGAGCATCCGAGGACGAGGACAAGGCACGACAACAGAACCAGAAGGAAATTCAGTCTGGGGCACCGCATGACGAGGCCTCCTTTCCGAGAGGTGGTGACACATGCCGTTGGCGGTAGCTTAATCAGCCGCCAGGGAGAAGTCAAGACGACTATCATTCCGTGGTCATTCTCCTAGGTGCTCCTCACACGCCCTGCCTTTCAGGCTGAAGAGAAACTTGAGGATCGACCTGGTGCGTTCCGAGAAGAGCTTCGAGGCGAAGTAACTTCCGGCAACGCGCTTGGAGATCTCGGAACGGGTGGGGTAGAGGTGCACGGTCCCCGCCAGGGAGGAGAGCTTCATACGGGCCCCCGTCGCGACGATCCATTCATGGATTATCTCCCCTGCGTGGGGGCCGACGATCTGGCAGCCCAGGGGCCTCCCCTTCGGATCGAGCAGGAGCTTGATCTTTCCAGTGCCGTCGTTCTCTGTCAACGCCCTGTCGTTTGAGGTGAAGTTCTCCTCCATGACGTGATATGCGAGACCTTCCGCACGGGCCCTTTTCTCATTGAAGCCGATGCTGGCGATCTCGGGATCCGTGTAGGTGCACCAGCCGATGCCCGAATAGTCGGCCTTGCGCGGTAGGCGGAGCACGGCGTTGCTCAGGGCGATTCCCCCTTCGTAACCCGCAACGTGGGTGAACGGCAGGACCCCGTTCACGTCCCCGCATGCATAGATGTGCGGGATGTTCGTCTTCATGCGCTCGTTGACCGGAATGCCTTTTGGCGTGTGCGACACCCCGGCGGTTTCCAGGCCGAGGACCTCGACGTTCGGTTTTCTGCCTGTGGCAACGAGCAGGGCATCTCCACGGATCGTCGAAGGCTTTCCGGAACCCTGTGCAGGTCCCACGATCAGGGAGATGATGCCGCTGACGGTTTCAGCCCTGAGGGCCCTGGTGCCGGTGAGAATCTCCACGCCCTCTTCAAGGAGGCGCGTCCTGAGGATGTCGGCCACATCGGGATCCTCGGGTCCGAGAATCTGGTCAAGGAACTCTATCATGGTCACGCGGGATCCAAGGCGGCGGAAGGATTGCGCCAGCTCGCAGCCGACGGGGCCTCCGCCGAGGACGATGAGGTGGCCGGGAAGGGTTCTCTGAGAGAACACGGTCTCGTTGGTCCAATATGGGACGTCTTCGATTCCTTCGACCGGGGGGAGGGCAGGGGAGGAGCCCGTGGCGATGATCCAGCTCCTGGCGGAGATCCGTTCCCCGTCGAGGGAAACCTGGTGATCGTCCGAAAAGACCGGGTTCCCGAATCGGATCATGGCACCCAGGGAGCAGAACCGCTCGGGCGAATCGTGGTGCTGGATCTTTCCGATGACGGCCTGAACATGGTCCATGACCATGCCGAGGTCGACCGGGGGAAGTTCGACTGATGGAAGCCCGAAATCCCGGGACTTACCGGCAAGGGACCTGACGGAGGCGGTGCGGATGAGTGTCTTGGAGGGGACGCACCCGTAGTGGAGGCAGTCGCCGCCTAGACGGCCGGTCTTCTCCATGAGCACTGTCCTGGCACCGAACTGTGCAGCACCTGCTGCAGCCGTGAGGCCCGCAGCGCCGCCGCCGATTATGCCGAGGTCATAATCATATCGACCCATGCAAACCCTCCCTCCCCCTTGGGGGAACGCTCACCCGACGAGTTGATGCCGAGGCAACCGGTCATTTCAGGTTGGCGGTGATCCGCTGGATTGCGGCAGCCATATCCGGGCCGCCGATGTGAAGCTTCATCACGGGCCTTCCGGCCGCCCTCAGCGCGGCGGCATCCCCCACGGCCTGGGCGGCCTTCAGGACCCCGAAGGACATGGATGAAGCGGCTGATCCCGGCTCGTCGGGGATGTCGAGGTCTGCGGGGTCCTCGCAGGTGATCTGGATGAAGAGGCCCCTGCCGGCATCACCCTTGTGGAGCTGGCCCGTGGAGTGGAGAAAACGCGGGCCGAAACCCAGGGTGGTGGCCACGCGATACCTGTCCCGCACCAGGAGCCTCAGCGGGTTCAACGCCTCCTGGATGGCAGGGAAGCAGGGGAGATACGCCTGAAAACTCACGTAGGAGTCCCCGCGTGCCTTGGCGAGGAAAGAGATGAGGGCATCGCGCAGCGTCGCGGCCTTCAGGTCGCCGTAGACGGCAACGCCGTGATCGTCCAGTATGGGAGAGGTCGTCTCCAGGCGTCCCGATCGGAGGTACTCCTGAACCGCGGCCCTGGAATACTTCTTGGTCGCCTCCACGTCGGGCTGGTCGAAGGGATTGATCGAAAGGACGTGGCCGGCGACTGCCGTTGCGAACTCCCAGAGGAAGAACTGCCCTCCGATATCGTAGATGTCGTCCAGGAAGATATGGATGACCGGGTGCCCGGCAGCCCTGATCCGTTCCAGGTCGGGCATGGGCGTCTCATCCCCTCGCAGGCCCATGGAGACGAACACCCTGTCCGCCCCGTACATGCCCGCGCCGGACGCTGCCTCACCGATGACGGGCAGGATCCCTTTGTGCTCCTTGCCGGTGCTCTCCGCGACGAGCTGCTCCACCCAGCCGCCGAAGCCGGCGATAGCGGGTGAAAGGAAGAAGGTAAGCTTGTCTCTGCCCGCCAGGCTCAGTACGCCGAGGGCTGCACCGAGCTTGACGGCGTCGTTGGGACCGTCCAGGGACCCGTCGGCACATCGGCAGGCATCGGCCATTGAGATGGACCTCTCCAGCAACCGGGCAAGGTCAAGGCCCATGAGCGACGCAGGAACGAGCCCGAAGACCGACAGGGCGGAAAACCGTCCGCCTATGGTCGGCTCCCCGGCAAAGATCCTCCGGAAGGAGCATCTCCTTGAAAGCCCCTCGAGGGGGTTTCCCGGGTCGGTTATGGCGATGAAGTGACTGCCGGCCTGGTCACTGCCCAGGGAATCCACTGTGAGATTGTAGCAGTACTTGAAAAAAGAGAGCGTCTCCACGGTGGTCCCGGACTTGGTCGAGACAATGAACAGCGTCGTGGCCAGGTCCAGGTTTCCGGTCAGGGCCCTGACGGCGGAGGGGTCGGTACTGTCCAGCACGGCGAGGTCGAGAAAACCGCTCCTCGCTCCGAAGGTATTTCCCATGACATCGGGCGCCAGGGATGAACCTCCCATGCCCAGGAGGAGGGCCCGGGTGTACCCTGCAGACCTCATCTCGTCTGCAAAGGCGTTCATTTCCTGAACGCGCCCCCGCATCTTCGAAGGGCTCCCCAGCCAGCCGAGCCGATCTGTGATCTCCCCGGGATCGTTTTTCCAGACCGTGTGGTCCATGTCTCCAATCCGGTCCACGACATTGGCGTCGACGATCTCCCGGAGTCTCTTTTCCACAGCGCTGCGGTAGGGACCAAGGCTCATCTCCATTTTCGGCATGGCTACAGCACCTCTCTGCTCTTCCGAGCGATACCTTCCATGAGCGCATCGAAGGATGAGGCAAACGCCCGCACCCCTTCTTCCTCGAGCCGGACGGTTATGGAATCGGTGTCGATGCCCAGGGCGCCCAGCTGCTTGACGTGATCGGCGGCCTCGGCGAGACCCTTATCCAGGGTTGACACTACCTTGCCATGGTCGAGAAAGGCGCCCAGGGTGACCGGCGGCAGGGTGTTCACCGTATGGGGGCCGATGAGCTTGTCCACATAGAGCGTGTCGGGATAGCTCGGGTTCTTCGTCCCGGTGCTCGCCCACAGGAGCCTCTGTACCCGCGCGCCATGTCCTGCAAGCCGATCCCAGCGCGCACCGGTGAAGATCTGCCTGAAACGGGCATAGGCGATCTTGGCGTTGGCTATGGCTGTTCTGCCCATCAGCTCGCGGCGGCCTTTCTTTTCAAGCTCTGCATCCACCGCGGTATCCAGACGGCTGACAAAGAATGATGCGACCGATGCAATGGAGCTGATATCGCCTCCCGATGCAAGACGTTTCTCGAGACCGGCGAGATAGGCCTCCGCCGCCTTTGTATACTGCTGCACGGAAAACAGCAAAGTCACGTTCACGTTGATCCCCCGGGCGATGAGGGCCTCGATGGCGGGCATACCGGCGTCCGTTGCGGGTACCTTGATCATGACGTTGGGTTTTCCCAGGAAAGAAAAAAGGCGCTCCGCCTCGGAGATGGTCTCTATGGAGTCATAGGCCAGCCCGGGATTCACCTCAATGCTCACGTACCCGTCCTGTCCGCGCGTTTCCACATACACGGGGAGAAAGAGATCTGCTGTCAGGGAGATATCGTGGAGAACCAGCTCCTCATAGATCTCATGGACGGACCTGCCCTTGAGGGCAAGCGTCTTCAGGGCGAGATCGTAATCATTGCTTCCGGCGATGGCCTTCTCGAAGATGCTGGGATTGCTGGTAACCCCCCTGACACCTTCATCGATGAGCCGCTGCATCTCACCGGAGCCGATGAGCGACCGCTGGATGTAATCGAACCATATGGCCTGACCGATGACTGCGAGATCGTGGAGCTTTCCCATCGAAGATCCTTTCTAGCTTTTCCTTTTGCGTACAAGCTCCCTGGCGGCCTCCACCAGTGCGGCGGAGGTGATGCCGAACTTCTCGTAGAGGACTGGTCCCGGGGCGCTGGCGCCGAAGCCTTCCATTCCGATGACGACCCCCTCGAGCCCCACATAGTGCTCCCACCCGATCCTGAGACCGGCCTCCACGGCGACGCGCGCCTTCACCTCCGCGGGAAGGACCGACTGCCTGTACTCGAGGCACTGTCTGTCAAAGATCTCCCAGCAGGGGAGAGAAATCACACGGGCCTTGATCTTCTCGTCGGACAGGATAACGGCGGCTTCCAGGGCCAGGCTCACTTCGGAGCCCGTGGCGATGAGGATCACGTCGGGCCTGCTCTTGCGGGATTCCCACAGCACATACCCACCCCTCTCCAGGCCCTTGGCCTGCGCGAACCTCTTCTGGTCTATGAGGGGGACGTCCTGGCGGGTGAGGATAAGCGCCGTGGGGCCTTCGGTTCTCGTGAGAGCCGTCTTCATGGCGTAGACCGTCTCGTTGGCGTCTGCCGGGCGTATGACGGCAAGATTCGGGATTCCCCGGAGCCCCATGATCTGTTCGACGGGCTGGTGGGTCGGCCCGTCCTCGCCCACGCCGATGCTGTCGTGGGTGAAGATGTAGATCGTCCGCACCCTGCTCAGGCAGGCGATGCGGATGGCAGGCTTCATGTAGTCGGAAAAGGTGAGGAAGGTGGAGGAGTAGGGGATGGATCCTCCATGGAGTGCCATGCCCGTCGTGATGGCGGCCATGGCATGCTCCCGGACGCCGAAGTGGATGTTCCTTCCCTCGAAACCCCAGCACGTGCCCACCGAGCCCTGGAGGCCTTCTGCACAGACTCCGGGTCCTTGAAAGTCTCCGCAGTCCTTGATCCAGGTGAGCGTGGAGGGGTTGAGATCGGCGGAACCGCCCATGAGGGCAGGGATGTGCCCAGCCAGGAGCTGGAGCACCGTCTCACCGGCCTTTCTCGTGGATACGGGCTTCCTGTCCTGGAAGAGCTCGGTCAGGCCGGAGTCCCATCCCCTGGGGAGCTCGTTGCTCATCCTCAGACGGAACTCCTCGGCAGCTTCCGGGTAGGACCTGCTGTAGCGGAAGAAAACCTGCTGCCATTCGGATTCGTGGGCCTTGCCCTTCTCCTTTGCCTCGATGAAATGATCGTGCACGTCGTCGGGGATGAAAAAAGGCCGTGGGTCCTCCCACCCGAGGTTCGTCTTGGCCCTTCGGAGCTCGTCGTCACCCAGCGGCGAGCCGTGAACCTTGAATGTGCCCTGTTTTCCAGGGGCCCCGAAGCCGATGGTGGTCTCGATGATGATGAGAGACGGCTTCGCCTTCTCCTCTTTCGCGGCAAGGATGGCCCTGTCCATGGCCTCGACATCGTTGCCGTCGGGAACGCGCAGGGTATGCCACCTGCAGGCCTCGAAACGCTTTTCGATGTCCTCGGTGAAGCACAGGCCGGTGGATCCGGCCAGCGAGATGCGGTTGCTGTCGTAGAGCACGATGAGCTTGCCCAGGCCGAGGTGGCCGGCCAGCGAGCACGCCTCGTAAGTCACCCCTTCCATGAGGTCGCCGTCACCGGCGAGGACGTACGTGAAGTGGTCCATCACCCGGTGTCCCGGACGATTGTAGAGGGCTCCCAGGTGGGCTTCGGCCATGGCCATGCCCACGGCACCCGAGATCCCCTGGCCCAGGGGGCCGGTGGTCATCTCAACTCCCGGTGTGGTGTGGCTCTCGGGGTGACCGGGGGTCCTGCTTCCCCACTGGCGGAAGTGCTGGATCTCGCCGATGGGGAGGTCGTACCCCGTGAGGTGGAGGAGGGAATAGAGCAGGGACGAGCCATGGCCCGCAGACAGGATGAACCGGTCTCTGTTGACCCATCGGGGATTCGCCGGATTGTGCCTGAGGTGTCTTGTCCAGAGGACGTAGGCCATGGGTGCGGCGCCCATGGGGAGTCCGGGATGGCCGGAGCTGGCCTTCTGGATTGCATCCGCCGAAAGAAAACGTATGGTGTTGATGCATCGCTCGTCGATCTCGGTTGGTGATGCCATGAAAGTTACCTCCAGTTGTTACGGATTCTGCATGATCCCCATGCCGTAACCCGCTGCGCCGATGAGTCCGACGTCGGTGTTCAGAATGACGTGCACGGGGATGCGGCTGACCACGGGGGAAAGGCGTCCCTTGGCCAGATAAGCCTCGATGAAGGTCACATCATCGATCATGGACAAGATCCTCGGGGGCAGTCCGCCGCCTATGTAGATCCCCCCGGTGGGAAGAAACTTCAGTGCGAGGTTTCCGGTTTCGGCCCCAAGGATGGAGACGAACATTCTCATGGTCTCGCGGCAGATTTCGCTCGGTCGGGCGATGTCCTGCGCGGCTTCCCTGATGACGATGGTGGGATCGGGTTCATTCCTGAGCCTTTGGGCGAGCCATGCCGGTTCCTCGTACCGGCCGCTTTCCCTGAGGAAAGCATAGATATTCCGTATGCCGCTGCCCGAGCAGACAAGCTCATAGCTCACGTGATCGAAGCGCCTGAGGAGAAACGCAAGGAGGTCGGCTTCCCTGGTGTCCCGAGGGGCGAAGTCGGAGTGTCCTCCCTCGGAGGCATGCGCACGGTAGCCTTTCCCGTCCCAGGTGAGGTAGGCCTCTCCGAGGCCGGTGCCGGGGGCTATGACTGCAATGGGGCCGTGAGGAACGGGTTCCCCCCGGTGGATGGTATGGAAGTCGTCTCCGGACAGCAGGGGGATGCCAAGAGCAACCGCCTCGAGGTCATTGAGCAGGTGGATCCTTCCCGTGCCGAGCACCGAGCCGAGCGAAGAGGCATCGATGGTCCAGGTTAGGTTCGTGATCCGGGCGGATCCACCCACCACGGGACCGGCTACGCCGAAGACCGCACCATCGACCTTTTCCTGGACATCGGCGAGAAAATCCACGAGGAGGTCCTCGAGGCCCGCATGGGAAGACGAAGGGAACGAAGAACGCACGAGCGGTTCGCGGGGGCCTTTCCCGGGCGAGTAGAGGGCAAGGATCGTCTTTGTCCCGCCAACATCCCCTGCCACCATCACCTTCATGCCCCTGCCCCTTCTCCGGTGAACGCATGCATGCCGTCCCCGGGCATGGTTCTTCTATTACACGAAACGATATGTCGGCTCAAGGCGCTAGCTGATCAGGAGATGTTTTGACATCGGGCATCATTCTGTGATTGATAGAGGTATGAGTTTCCCGGGATGTTGTCCCGGCGGTTTGGGGGAAGTGGATCACAAATGGATTGATGGGGAGGACCTTTGGCCGCAGACGAATACGTTTTCATACCCGGAGAGCACGGGGAAAAGATATCGACCCTGGTGTCCTGTCCGCAGGATTATGAAGTTTCGAGAAAGTCCGCCGTGATTCTCGCCCATGGAGCGGGCAACGACATGTTCAATCCGCTCATTACCCACATGGCCCATGTCCTTGATCAGGCCGGATATCTCTGTGTGCGCTTCAACTTTCCCTACCGGGACAGGGGGAGGAGAAATCCGGACAGCGACGATGTGCTCATGGCCACATGGATGAGCGTCTTCCACTATTTCAGGAATCACCCCGGATACCAGCCCGCCAAGATCGTTGCCGCAGGCAAATCGCTGGGGTGCAGGATCGCATCCCAGGCCGTTTCTGCGGGTATCATGGATGCCCAGGGCCTCATCATGCTCGGCTACCCGCTCCATCCGCCCGGCAAGAAGGATATCCTGCGGGACGCCCACCTGCACCGGATCAACGTTCCCATGCTCTTCTTCGAGGGGGAGAAAGACCCCTTCTGCGACACCGCCATTCTCAGGGATGTGCTCAGCCGTGTCAAGGCGCCATGGAACGTGGAGGTCATCGAGGGGGCCGACCATTCCTTCAAGATGCCATCGGATTCAAAGGTCACCGAAGAGCAGGTCTATGCCCGCATCCTGGGGAAGACGCTGAGCTGGCTGGAGACGATCTAAGAATCTCTGGACATAGCCTCATGCCGATGATATCTGCTGGCTGACATCCAGGCGCCGCCGCATCAAGGTGCCGGATTTCCCAGGAGGATGCCATGGATTTGTTCCTTCAGCCCGAGACGTGGATGGCGCTCGTCACGCTCACTGCCATAGAGATCGTGCTCGGCATCGACAACATCGTGTTCATCTCCATCATGGTGGGAAAGCTGCCAGCTCCCCAGCAGAAGAGCGCGAGGATATTCGGACTTGGCCTTGCCATGTTCACGCGCATCCTCCTCCTGCTTTTCCTTACGGCCATGCTGCGCCTCACCAGGCCCCTCTTCACCCTGTCCATGATCGGGCATGCCTTTTCCGGCAGGGACCTCATTCTCATAGCCGGCGGCCTGTTTCTCCTGGCGAAAAGCACCTTCGAGATCCACGACAGCCTCGAGGGCGCCCGGACGGAATCATCAGCCGCTCCTGCGGGATCATATGCGAGCGTCGTGGCCCAGATAGCCGTGCTGGACATCGTCTTTTCGCTGGATTCCGTCATAACGGCCATCGGTCTGGCTCGGGAGATCGTTGTCATGGTCGTCGCCATCATCGTGGCCGTGGCCTTCATGATGGTGCTTTCAGGTGCGGTTATCCGCTTCGTCGAGCAGCACCCCACCATCAAGATGCTCGCCCTGAGCTTCCTGCTGCTCATCGGCATCGCCCTCATCGGAGACGGTCTGTCCATGCATATCCCCAGAGGATACATCTACTTCGCCATGGCGTTTTCGGTGCTCGTGGAATTCCTCAACATGAAGCTCAGGAAAGGGGAGCCGGCACCCGTCCACCTCAGGGGGCGGCATGCGGAGGAGGGTCCGGACAGCCGTGCGGGCTGAGCCCGTTGGTCCCGATGCGGGGAGCGGGTGGCGGAAAATATTCTCTCCATCAGCGAAAAAAGCCTTGATCCCATGTAGATTCCCGTGTAACCATGATCTCGAGGGAGATGGAATGAGAAAGCCGGTATCTGTCCAGGATATCCTTGGGAAAAAGGGCAACCAGCCCATTGTCATGATCACCTCCTATGATGCCACCATGGCGCGCATCGTGGATGAATCCGATGTCGACATCATCCTTGTTGGAGACTCTGCCGGCATGGTCATGGCCGGCCTCGACAATACCCTGGGCGTCACCATGGACATGATGGTCTACCATGTGCAGTGCGTCACCCGGACCAAACCGAAGTCCCTGGTGATTGCGGATCTGCCGTTCCTCTCCTACCAGACGAGCGTCCCCGATGCGGTACGCAACGCAGGCAGGTTTCTCCAGGAGGCAGGGGCTCAGGCCGTGAAGCTCGAAGGCGGACAGAGGGTCATCGAGCAGGTGCGTGCCATCATCCGGGCGGATATCCCGGTCATGGGCCACCTGGGCCTCACCCCCCAGTCCGTCCATGCCTTCGGGGGGTACAAGGTGCAGGGAAGGGGGGAGGAGGCCGCCAGGCTCCTGAAGGAGAATGCACTCATGCTGCAGGAGGCGGGCGTCTTCTCCATCGTGCTCGAGTGCGTCCCCACGCCGGTTGCCAAAGAGGTGAGCGAGGCGCTCGCCATACCCACCATCGGCATCGGCGCCGGTCCTCACTGCGACGGGCAGGTGCTCGTGATCCAGGACCTGCTCGGCATGAACAGGGAATTCAGGCCCAAGTTCGTCAAGCGCTACGCGAGCCTGCACGAGACCATCAAGGCGGCGGTGGACGCATATGCCAAAGAGGTGAGAGGCGGCGCGTTCCCGGCGGACGAGCACTGTTTCAAGAATTAGGAGGTAGCGGTCCAGATGGATGTGATCACCACGGTGCGGGAGATGAAGGCCTATGTCAGGGCCATCCACCAGCGTGGTGAAACCATCTGTCTCGTCCCCACCATGGGCTACCTGCACCAGGGCCATCTCGATCTCATGCGCATGGGCAGAAACCTTGCGGATCATTTGATAATAAGTATCTTCGTGAATCCCACCCAGTTCGGAACAGGCGAAGATCTTTCCGTTTACCCACGCGATTTCCAACGGGACAGGCGACTGTCCGGGGATGTAGGGGTCGAATGCATATTCTTTCCCGATGTCGAGGAGATGTATCCCCCGGCCTATGCAACATACGTGAATGTCGAGGGCATGACCGAATCACTCTGCGGCAGGTCGAGACCCACCCACTTCCGTGGAGTCACAACCGTCGTGGCGAAGCTTTTCAACATCTGCGATCCCGATGTCTCGGTCTTCGGGCAGAAGGACTACCAGCAGCTCGCCGTCATCAGGCGCATGGTGGAGGATCTCAACATGAACGTCCGTGTGGTGGCTCACCCCACGGTCCGTGAGACTGACGGTCTGGCAATGAGTTCCCGCAACAAGTACCTGAGCGGGGAGCAGCGCCAGGAGGCCCTGGTCCTGAGCAGGGCCCTGAACATGGCCCGGGAGCTCGTGAGCAGTGGCGAGAAGGCAGCAGAAAGGGTCAGGCAGGCGGCCATCGACATGATTGCATCTACCCCCGAGACGGTCATTGACTACGTGGAGATCGTGCACCCCGATACCCTGCATTGCATCGATGTCATCGACGACCGTGCCGTCATGGCCCTGGCCGTGAAGATAGGATCAACAAGGCTTATAGACAACATTGAGCTGAGGCTCTAACTTTTTAAATTGATTCATGTTACTTTGTGCGGTTGCCGAAGAATGTGGTGTCAACTTGTTTCCTGAGTCTCTTGAGGCCGCGGAAGCAAGAAAATAAACGTTTTAGAGGGGGATATAGTATGACGAAGTCGGATCTGGTGAATGCAATTGCAAAGAAGACGGGCAAGTCCAAAGTGGCATCGGCAGATGTGGTGGATGCCATCCTCGGAGCCATCAAGGCTGCGTTGAAGAAGGGCGACAAGGTCACCCTGGTGGGCTTCGGGACCTTCGAGGTGGCCAAGAGAGCCGCCCGTGACGGCATCAATCCCCGCACCGGGAAGAAGATCAAGATCAAGGCAAGCAAGGTTCCCCGCTTCAAGGCAGGCAAGGCACTGAAGGAAGCCGTCAACAAAGGCAAGTAACAGCAGTTCATCGATTTTTAAGGGGGCGTTTCCTCTTTCCCGAGTGGCCTGCGGCCGCCCGGTAAAGAGAAATGCCCCCTTTTCCGTCGTGCGGCAGGCGAGGGCCAGCCCTTTCCAGTCATGGAATGAGGGCGTCCAGGAAACTCCTTATGATGAGGGTCTGGCCCTCGATATCGGTAAGAAAGGCGTCATGACCGTGATCCGTCTCGATCTCGGCAAATGAGACGCTGGCATTGAGCCCTGAAAAAAACCGCACGATGTCATGGGACTGCTGGGTAGGGTAGAGCCAGTCGGAGGTGAAGGATATCACGAGGCCCTTCTTTTTGCGCATGGCATCGATGCCCGTACCCCTGGCCCTGTTTTCACCCCGGCAGCGGTTCGCACCGCTGATGGAAGAGACGAGGTCGAAGTTGTCGATGGCGCTCGTGATGTAGAGATAGCTGTTGGCATCGAAGCGCCGGACAAAAGCGATTCCCTGATAGTCGAGGTAATGCTCGACCTCAAAGGAGGGACGGAACACTGCCCTGTCATCCTTGCCCTTGCGGAGTCTGCCGAACTTCTCCTGCATCATCTTTTCCGAGATATAGGTTATGTGGCCGATCATCCGTGCCACGGAAAGGCCCCCTTCGGGAGGGACGTCCCCATAGTAGTCGCCTCCGTTCCAGCGAGGATCGGCCATGACTGCCCGTCTTCCAACCTCGTTGAAGGCGATCTGCTGTGCGGAGTGGCGCATGGTCGAGGCTATGCAGATGAACGAATCGAACAGGGACGGGTAATCCGCAAAAAACTGCAGGGCCTGCATGCCGCCCATGGAGCCGCCGGCTATTGACCTGAGGCGCTCTATGCCGAGGTGGGCAAGGAGCATCCGCTGCACCTCCACCATGTCCCGGATGCTCACGGGTGGAAAACTCAGTGCATAGGGCTTTCCTGTGGCCGGATTGCGGGAAGAGGGACCTGAGGTGCCGTTGCATCCGCCGAGGACGTTCGAGCAGATCACGAAGTACCTGTCCGTATCGAAGGCCTTGCCGGGGCCGATCATGGCGTCCCACCATCCGGGCTTGGGATCTCCTCGGTGGAAAAAGGCGGCATGGGCGCTGCCTGAAAGCGCATGTTCAATGAGGATGGCGTTGTCACGGGCACTGTTCGGTTCGCCGTAGGTCTCATAGGCGACGGTCAGGCCGCGGATAATGTCCCCGGAGTCAAGCCTGAAAGGCCTGTCGAGATGCAGGGTGCTGGTCTGAACGGGGCTGTCCATGGTCAGGTCTCCCTCTTCAGCATGAAGACGGCCCCCTTCACCAGGAGGTTGTCCAGAACGGCCCTGGTCTTCATGACCCCGCCCCAGGGCAGGAAGTAACGGGCATCCACGATGTCGATATCCATCTCGTGAAGAGAGTGCAGGAACTCCTCGAGCGAGACGAAACGGATCACCGGGGTGTTGTGCCACGAACCGGTGATCCTGACCTCCCTGCTGATGCGTCCGTCGAAGAAGACCCTGATCCTGTTGCGGACAAAGCCGAAGTTGGATACCGAGATGATCGCCGACCGGCCAACCCTGAGCATCTCGTTGATCAACCCGTGGGGTCTGTGGATCACCTGAAGGGTGGCGTTCAGGATGACAAAGTCAAAGCTCAGGTCGTCCCACTGGGAGAGGCCACGGTCGATGTCCGCCTGGTACACGCTGATGCCGTTGGCGAGGCACTTGACGATCATGTCCTGGGAGATCTCCACCCCGATGCCTTCCACCCTCCTGTCCCGGACGAGCCTGCTCAGCAGGGATCCGTCACCGCAGCCCAGGTCCAGCACCCGGCTCTCCGGCTCTATCCACTGTTCTATGATGCTGTGGGTCTGTTCTGGTATCATATACGTGCCTGGCTCTCGACGCCCCGGTTCTCCTCATCGGGCGCAGGAATTCCCGTTCATACCGAGAATCTGTACAACACTTGCAGTATTTTGGAAAGGATCGATGCTGTCTGGATCATGTGCAGCCGTAGCGGGCAGGAGGTCCCTCATCGATGAGCCTTGCCTTTCCGTCCTCTTCGAGGAGTTCCAGGTGTACGAGGACTTCGGATATGGCGAGGAAGGTCTCTGCTTCGACAAGGCCGGGAAAGAGATCGGTCATGAGTTCATAGAGGGATCTCGATCGGCCCTCAAGGGCCCTCTGTACAGACTCGAAGCGTTCCCGATGGTGCCTGCGGTAACCTTCCATGAGGCCCTTGATATCATCGATGGAATCACCGTGGCCGGGGAAGGCGAAGCTCATGTCGAGGTGTTCGAGCTTGTCGAGGGATGCAAGGTAGGCCTTCAGGCTTCGGTATTCAGGGGACCGCAGCCTGGATCGATTCACCTCATGGAAGGGGTTGGGTGTGATGTGCTTGAGGAGGTGGTCGCCGCTGAAAAGGATGCGGCTATGCCTCTCATAGATGCAACAGCTGCCTGGAGAATGTCCCGGCGTGTGGATGACGGAAAGTTCGAATCCCTTTCCCTCGAAGGTATCCCCTTCCTCCATGGGAAGGGCATTGTCCACGGGATCGCACAGGTTCTTGAAAAAATGGGAGCGCCTCTTCATGCGCTCGACCGTAACGGCGGGTATGCCAGCCCTTGCCGCGAAAGAATCTGCATCCCGGCTCCACATACCGCTCCCGAGATATTCCGAGGAAAGCCTCCAGAGGTCGTCTTCATGGACATGGCAGGGTATGTCCCGGGATGCGGCATGGCGGATCTGGCCGACCAGGCCGAAGTGATCGATATGGCCGTGGGTGATGATGATGCGTTCCACATCCCTCCAGGTGATTCCGGCATCTGAGAGCTGTCTTTCCATGGTGAAGAAGGAACCGGGGAACTTGGGGGCCGCATCGATGAGGGTTACAGGCCCTTTGCCCAGCACGAACATGTTTGAGCATATGAGGTCGGGGAATCCAGGAAGAGGGACGGTGAGGACATGGATGTTTTCTGAGTGAGGGAATGGTCTGGTGTCAGCCATGGGGGTCTCGATGTTACGGGCGCTGGACTACGCCACTGCCTTCACTTCCTTCACGCCGGGAACTTCCTTCATGAGGACGCGCTCGATGAGGGACTTGAGGGTCATGGACGCCATGGGACATCCGCGACAGGCTCCCTTGAGACGCACCTGAACGACGCCGTCAGGGGAAACATCCACAAGCTCCACGTCGCCCCCGTCACTCTGCAGCACGGAGCGGGTCTGTTCAATGGCCTTGGCCACCTGTTCGAGACTCACAGCCATGGTCGTGCTCCTTTCGGGTGCATGCCATGAGCGGCATGCCCGGCATGACTCCTTCATTCTTAGTGAAAGGGACTCTGGGAATCAAGCTCAGAATCGGGAACATGAAGATTTGCCTCGTGGCCACCGGCGTGGTATGAACGCCCTGGACGTGTGTTCGTTTTTCCGGAAGGCGTTCAGACATGGGATTTTCCCTGAGAGGAATGTGGAGGGATCAAGGGGGGTGCCGCGAGGTTCTCCTCCTGGCCTTTCCCCTGGTGCTGAGCACCGGCTCCTGGGCCGTCCAGCACTTCGTGGACCGCATGTTCCTGGCCTGGTACTCCCCTGAGGCAATTGCAGCGGCCATGCCCGCAGGTATCCTGAACTATGCGGTCATGAGTTTCTTCATAGGCACAGCGGGTTATGTGAGCACCTTCGTGGCCCAGTACCATGGTGCCGGGATGGGGCAAAGGATCGGTCCGGCCCTGTGGCAGGGCATCTACTTCTCGCTCCTGGGTGGAATTTTCCTCCTCGGTTTGATCCCCCTGGCAGGACCAGGCTTCGACCTGGTCGGCCACGATGCGGCGGTCCGCCGAAACGAGATCGTCTACTTCCAGTACCTCTGTCTGGGCGGATTCCCGGTCATCGCATCTTCAACGCTGTCAGGTTTCTTTACCGGCCTGGGCAGGCCCTGGCCGGTCATGTGGGCGAATGTCCTGGCTACAATGCTGAACCTCGTCGGGGACTATGTCCTGATCTTCGGCAGGTGGGGCTTCCCAGAGATGGGGATGGAGGGCGCGGCAATCGCCACGGTCGCCTCGGGTGTATTCTCGCTTGTCTTCTACGCGGCCATGATGGCCAGGCCGGCATACGAAACGGATTATTCGACCCTGAGCGGATGGCGTATCGACCGGGGTCTCTTCCTGAGGCTGGTGAAATTCGGCGTGCCATCCGGGGTTCAGTTCTTCCTCGACATGGCGGGATTCACCGCCTTTGTCCTCATCGTGGGGCGCCTGGGGACGGTGAGTCTCGCGGCAACCAATATCGCATTCAACATCAACACCCTGGCCTTCATGCCCATGATCGGATTCGGGATCGCCGTGAGTGTCCTGGTGGGCCGGTATATCGGCAGGGGGAGGCCGGATCTCGCAACCCGCAGCACCTATTCCGGATTCTGCATGACCCTGCTGTACATGACCACCGTTGCGGCACTGTATGTGCTGGTGCCCGGTGTCTTCACCGCGCCCTTTGCCGCGGGATCAGAGGCGGCGCTCTTCCCCGAGATCAGAAGGCTCACCGAGGTCCTTCTCCGTTTCGTCGCCCTTTACTCCATCTTCGATACCATGAACATCATCTTCGCCTCGGCCATCAAGGGGGCCGGCGACACACGATTCGTCATGTACATGATCATCCTGGTTTCGGGATGTGTGCTGGTGGTCCCCACATGGGTGGTTGTCGTGGAACTGGAGTACGGGATCATGGCGGCATGGGTTGCCGCCACGGTCTACGTGATCCTGCTGGGTTTCGTGTTCTACCTGCGCTTCCTCCAGGGGAAGTGGAAGACCATGAAGGTCATAGAGGAGAAGCCGTTCATCCATCCCATGCCTCCCTCCATATCCGAATGCCCGGACACGAAATTCGAGCCCTAGAAGGGAACACCTCCAGGAAAGAAAAGGGGTTTCGTGTGAAAAAGATTACATAAGTGGAAAAGAATTAACCTTCTCTTGTGGCCCCTGAAAATCGTGGATCCAGGAGAAGACAATAATAACCAGCTGAAATCAATAACGAATTGAAAAACACCAGCCAGCCTTTTCAACCGACCACATAAGGCTCGATATTTGCAAATGAAATTATCTGCCCGTTTGGACCGCGCTTCACGGTATCAACTCCGAGGGTTTTTCCCAGTTCGGCAGCCAAGGTGAAGGAATCGGATCGGGGCAGGATCAATGAGGAGAGTACCCTTGAACAGGAGCGGGTGGAAAAGGCTGTTGACCATGACGATGCTGCTCCTTGCAGCGGGAGAGCTTTCAGCCTATGCCGAGCCCATGATGAATGTGTCAGGCCGGGCTGCCCCCCGGACATTCCTCGAACGCTGCATCCTTGACACCGACAGTGTCGTTCCCATGTCTTCTCCCGAGATGGCATGGCAGGGGACCCATCCCTTCGACATGGCGCCCGCCCAGGTCGACAGGAACCACTCCACCCAGCTGATGCATGCAGGAATGCTGTCTCTTCCCATGGAGGAGGTGGGCGATCCGAGCGCCACCGGCGGGCGATCTTCTGGTCTTCTGACGCTGCTGTTCATGGGCGGCGTCTTCATCGGCGCTTCCAATTTCATCAGGATGCATGCAAGGAAACAGCCCCGGCACCTGACTGACCAAGGCCCTGCAAGGGATGGTGCTCCCTATGCAAGGTCCCTCTCGACATAACCACCTACAAGACCAGCCGAAGCAGACTTCTTCATCATCTTCTCGCACACCTTGAAGCACTGGTATTCATGCGCAGCTTTTTTCAGGTGTTTCTCAAGACCATGTTCGGATATATCTGTATCCGGGGAATATACAGGGGCAATGAGGAGGAGATGCCATGGAGGAATTGAACAGGCTCGTTCAGATCTTCGAGACGCTCAGGGCGCCGGGCGGCTGTCCCTGGGATGCCCAGCAGGACCACAAGAGCATAGCACGGAGCATCATCGAGGAGGCCTATGAGCTCTTCGATGCCATCCAGGCAGGAGATGCCGACCATATGCAAGAGGAGCTCGGTGACGTTCTCCTCCAGGTGGTGTTCCACAGCCTCATCGCAAGGGACCTGGGTGAATTCACCCTGGCCGATGTGATCAACGGCCTCGCAGAGAAACTCATATTCAGGCATCCCCACGTGTTCGGAGATGTCCAAGCAAGCACAGCAGGGGAGGTCATACGGAACTGGGAGATGCTCAAGGGAAGGGAGAAGGGAAAGACCGGACGGGAATCCCTGCTGGACGGCATACCCCGCAGCCTGCCGTCGCTGATGGCTGCACGCAAGATCCAGGCCGCCGTTTCCCGGGTGGGGTTCGACTGGAATGATGTCCATGGTGTGCTGGAAAAGATCCGGGAGGAGATCGGCGAACTCGCCGAGGCCCTCGAGTCGGGGGGGGAGGAGGCAGTGGAGACAGAGATCGGCGACATGCTCTTTTCCATGGTGAACCTTGCCCGCTGGTGTGGAGTGGACCCCGAGGCTGCCCTGCGCCGGTCCAACGGCAAGTTCCGCAAGCGGTTCGCGGCCATCGAGAAAGAGGCCCAAAGGCGCGGGATCAAGCTCGAGGACATGACCGTGGAAGAGATGGACCGAGTCTGGGAAGCCGTCAAGACAGGTGAATAGGGCCGAGGAGGAGGTGAGCCGAAGGGCTCTGAAGCATATCGCATGGGATAGGCCTGATTGCTGACACCGGAAGAGGAATGTGATAGAAAAAGCCAGGGGACGAAGAGCAGGGTGAAGAAACGCATGACCATCGCAGGCCTGATGAAATCGCAGCTGAGAGGCCTTCTCTCGGCGATCCTCTTCCTCATGGACACCTTGGCCGTGACCGTGCCCTTCTATACCGTGGTTCTGCTGAAATGGATCATCCCGATAAAGACCTGGCGGTGTTCATGCTCCTGGCTCCTTCACCGCATCGGCGATGTATGGATATACTTCCTCAATCTTCCCCAGGACGTCTCCAGGAAGACGCGGTGGGTCATCAAGGGGATGGATTCACTGAACATCACACGATCGTGCCTGCTCATGGTCAATCACCAGACCTGGGTGGACATCATGGTTCTCGTCAAGCTCTTCTATGGGAGGATCCCGGATTTCAAGTTCTTCGTGAAAAAGGAACTCCTGTGGCTGCCCATCATCGGCCAGGCCTTCTGGGCCGTGGACTTTCCCATCATGAAACGCAGATCCCGGGGCGAACTCAGGGAGAGGCCGGAACTCAGGGGCGAGGATCTCGACTTGACCCGCCGGGCATGCGATAAATTCAAGGATATGCCGGTCTCGGTCTTCAACTTCGTCGAGGGGACGCGATTCCGCCGGGAGAAGCATCTGAACCAGAGATCCCCCTTCAAACACCTCCTGCGGCCCAAGGCGGGCGGCACCGCCCTGGTGCTTGGGGCCATGGGCGAAAAGATCCAGAGCATACTCAATGTGACCATTGTCTATCCCCGCGGGGTAAGGAACTTCTGGGACTATCTCTGCGGGAGGGTCGATGAGATCCGCGTGCATGTGGAGCTTCTTCCCGTGACCAAGGACCTGTTGGGGGACTACAACCGGGACCCGCAGTACCGCGAACACTTCCAGAACTGGCTCAACAGGATCTGGGGCGAGAAAGACAGACGAATCGACGAGATGCTGGGCTGGCAATCTTGAACATCAGCAAATCCCTACGGTTGACTTCTGCAGAGTAATTGATATTATCAATGATATGGGGTAATGGCTATTACCCCATGTAAGCTATATTTTGACTGCATTGATTCGTCGGAGAGAATCGGATCTTTACAGGAGGGTTCAATGACATCGAGGTCTCCTCTGGCCGCACCGGAAGAACAGCTCCTCGAACTCACCAAGACGATCGTTCATCTCGAGGAATCCCTCCGGGGGAATGAGCGCAGGAGCACATTCTTCGAATTGCTCATCAAGAGTATGCCAGGATTGTTCTATGTGTTCGATGACAAGTTCGAGCTGCACATGTGGAACATGAATGTGGAGACCGTGACCGGCTACCTGGCCGAGGAGATACCCGATCACAGCATCTTCGAACTCTTTGAAGGAGAAGACCTCACCCTCATCCAGGATGCCATCCAGAATGTCTTCAGGGCGGGCTCGGGAGTGGCCGAAGCCATCCTCATCACCAAGGATGGAAGGCGTATCCCCTATTTTTTCACCGGGGTCAGCGCCACCATCGAGGGGACCCCGTACCTGCTCGGCATGGGGCTCGACATCAGCAGCCTCAAGGATGCCCAGGAGGCGCTCCTGGAGAGCGAGGCCCTGTACCGGATCTTTGCCGAACGCATGACAGAGGGAGTAATCCTCATCCATGACAATCGGATCCTCTTCGCGAACAATGCCTTCGCCTCCATTCTCGGCCTTCCCGAGAAGAAGCTCCTCCTGGACAAGAATATCATGGACTTCGTGAGCAAGGACTTCGAGATATACTTCCGCGACCTGTTCGAGTCCATCTCGGCCGGCATATCCCGGGAGCGATTCTTCCAGGCCAGGTGGGTCAAGGACAAAAAGCAGGAGATCTGGGTGGAGGGAAGGGGGAACCTCATCCAGTGGAAGGGAAATCCGACTGTCATGCTCACGGCCCGCGACATCACCGAGACCAAGCTCAAGGAGATCTCCATGCAGGAAGAGGCGGCATACCTCAGGAGGGAAAACGTGACGCTGCGTTCCTCCATCAAGGACCGCTACCGTTTTGGAGACATCATCGGAAAGAGCTCCGTCATGCAGGAGGTCTACGAGCTCATCCTCAACTCTGCAGCCGCCAATGCCAACGTCATCATCTACGGTGAATCCGGGACGGGCAAGGAGCTTGTGGCCAAGGCCATCCACCAGCTGAGCGGCAGGTCCGGGAATGCATTCGTGCCGGTCAACTGCGCCGCCATCCCGGAGAACCTCATCGAGAGCGAATTCTTCGGTTACAAGAAGGGCGCCTTCACCGGCGCCACCGGCGACAAGCCGGGCTACCTCGATCTGGCGGACGGAGGCACCCTGTTTCTCGACGAGGTGGGCGAGCTCGGCCTGGGCATTCAGGCGAAGTTTCTACGGGCCATCGAGGGGAGCGGATACTCGCCGGTGGGCAGCAACCTGACCCGCCGTTCGGACTTCCGCATCATCGCCGCCACCAACAAGAACCTGGTGGAACACACCAAGAAGGGGCTCATGAGGGAAGACTTCTTCTACAGGATCCACATCATTCCCATAACCATGCCGCCACTGAGACAGCGGAAGGATGACATACCCCTCCTGATGGAGCATTTCCTCAGGATCTATTCTCCCGGCAAACGGCTGCCCTCGGTGTCCGGCCAGGTCCTTGACGCGCTCATACACTATGACTGGCCCGGCAATGTCCGGGAGCTCCAGAACGTCATCCAGCGCTATCTCACCGTGAAGCGCATAGACTTCCTCTCCCCGGCAGTCCATGAGACCCCCGAGATGTTCGACACGGCCCGAATGAACATCGATCCGGACCGCAAGGACCTCCGGCTCCACGATTACACCGAGAACATCGAAAAGGCAGTCATCATGGATGCACTGAACAAATTCCACTGGAACAAGAGCAAGGCCGCGGATGCCCTGAACATCTCGCGCAAGACCCTCCAGAGGAAGATGAAACGTCTCGGGCTGGGCTGACCAAAGGTGGACAGATATGTCTCATTTGGTCGTGAGGCACTATAAAAATCAATGAAAATAGTACAATACGCTCTCCATGTCGCAGATTCAACAGGTTGAAAGGACAGATATGTCCCACCAGCATGTGCTGCTCTATACGCTTCATAGAATAACTAATCAATAAATACCGATCAGTAACCAACATTATCCTATTGGCATCATCCTTGCTCTCCCAAGTCTTGGTGGGTGTACGTGCACACCCGAGATGGTTGGCCCGCCACGATGTTCTGCTGTTGATTGTCATGGCTTCATGAAACGAAGGGGGTTCTCATGGTTCAGGAATCAAGGATTCGCGTACTCATCGCCAAGCCCGGTCTGGACGGTCATGAGCGCGGTGCGCACGTGGTGGCCTATGGTCTCAGGGATGAGGGATTCGAGGTCATCTACACGGGGCTGCGCCAGACACCCGAGCAGATCGTTTCGGCGGCCGTGCAGGAGGATGTCGATGTCGTGGGACTCTCCATCCTTTCGGGCGCCCACCTCTCGCTGACACGGAAAGTCATGGAAGGGCTCAAGGCCAAAGGGGCGAACGACATCCTGGTGACGGTGGGGGGCATCATCCCTGAGGAGGACAGGGAGGCCCTTGAACGGATGGGTGTGGGGGGCGTCTTCACCTCGGGATCGAAGATCAAGGACATCGCGGCGCACATCCGCACCAGGCTCGGGGAAATGTGTCCGCATGAGGAAGAGAACAGGGGGCTCTTCACTGAAGGGACTCAGGCCACAGCGGGGACGGGACATGAAGGACAGTAGGAAAGGGATCGAAAAGGCTGCGGAGAAGTGGGAGGCTGAAATCCTCAAACCGCGGGTGAAGCGGTTCAACCTGGACAGGAGCCCCACGAGCTTCCACACCCCCCTTTCCTGCGACACGACGCACTTTCTGGACAAGGTGGGGTTCCCGGGGCAGTTTCCGTTCACTGCGGGGAACAATCCCTTTGACTTCTGGAAGGCCCACGCCAAGACAGCCGCCCTGTTCGGATTCAGGCCCGACTGGGGCGGGGCGGGCGGGGTCGGGAAGTACGGGGGATTCGGCACACCTGCCGACTACCGTGATTACCTGCTGAGGATGCAGTCCATGGGACGCAAGGGGGGCCCGAACATCGCCTTTGACCTGGTGACCCAGTGCGGCTACGACTCGGACAGTCCCTACGCCGAGGGCGAAGTGGGCAGGGTTGGTGTTGCCGTCAGTTCCCTGCGGGACTTTTCCATCATCTACGAGGCCTATACCGGGGAGCTCGACATAGACAAGGTGCCGTCGAACTTCACGATCAACGCGCCGGCAGCGGTCATCATCGCCATGTACGCCTGTCTTGCCGGGAAGAGGGGAATCCCCCTGACCAAACTCCGTGGCACGCCGCAGAACGACATACTGAAGGAGTTCATCGCCCGGGGGACGCACATTTTCCCGCCGAGGCCGTCCATGAGGCTGTTCCGGGACACGTGCGTGTTCTGCCGCTCTCACATGCCGAGCCTCAACATCAATTCCATCGGGGGGTACCACATCAGGGAGGCGGGGGCGACGCGGACACAGGACCTGGCGTTCTCCATGGCCAACGGCATCGCGTATGTCGAGGCCGGACTCGAGGGGGGGCTTGCCGTGGACGAGTTTGCGCCGGCCTTCACCTTCAACGCCTTCGGCGGGAGCATGGAGATCTACCACGAGATAGCGTTCCAGCGGGCGGCGCGCAGGATGTGGGCGCACATCATCAGGGACCGGTTCGGCGCTAAGGATCCCCGGAGCATGACGATCCGCCAGCCCATCACGGCGCACATCGGGTGTTCCAGCACCACGCTCCAGAGGCCCTTGAACAACCTTGCCCGGGCGGTGATCGGGGGCATGGGTGCGGGCATGTCAGGGGGGATTCCCGGGGCATTCCCGCCCTTTGACGAGCCCCTGGGCCTCGGGCACTCCCAGGAGGCGGTGCAGCTCCAGCTCGATGCGACCAGGATCATGATCTACGAGGCCAAGGTGGCCGATGTCTGCGATCCGTGGGCGGGATCCTACTTCATGGAGTCGCTGACCGACGAAACCGAGGAGCAGGCGCTGGCCGAGCTGGAGAAGATCGGGAACATGGGTGGCGCGGTTGCGGCCATAGAGAACGGGTACATGCCGAGGGCGGTGGCCAAGAGCGCCTACGAGCGGCAGAAGAAGATCGAGTCCCAGGAGGAGTTCGTGGTGGGCGTGAACTGCTTCGTTGATGCGCACGAGATCGATGTATCGATCAACCGCGGCGTGGAAGCGACCTATGATCCGGAGCTCAAGAGGACGGCCGAGGAGCGCCAGAAGGCGAGCCTCGCCGAGTTGAAGCGGGCGCGGAACGGCAAGGGCGTTGTCGCCTCCCTCAAGAATCTGAAGGACCAGGCTCGGGACCAGGACAAGAACCTCATGCCGGCCATATGCGAGTGTGTCGAGAGCGATGCGACCCTCCAGGAGATCTGCGACGTGCTGCGCGAGGTTTTCGGCGAGGCTCAGCCCGTGAAGCTCTAGGGCAGGACGCTGAACATGGAAGAGCGGATGGAGACTCTGATCCGGGAAATGAAGAATGGGGACCAGCGGTCCCTTGCACGGCTGATATCCTGTGTGGAGGACCGCCAGGCGGGCTGGAAGGACGTGATGAAGTCCATCTACCCGGGAATCGGGAAGGCCTGCGTGCTTGGCATCACGGGTTCGCCGGGTGCGGGCAAGAGCACGCTCGCGGGAGAGATCGCCAGACGCTTTCTCGATCGAGGACTTTCACTGGGGATCATCGCCGTTGATCCGTCGAGCCCCTACTCGGGCGGCGCCCTGCTCGGCGACCGTCTCCGCATGCGCGACATCAGCACGAATCCCGGGGTATTCATCCGCTCCATGGCCACAAGGGGAGCCCTCGGAGGGTTGTGCCAGGCGGCCCGCGACGTGATGAGGATCATGGATGCGGCCGGCAAGGACGTGGTCCTCATCGAGACCGTGGGCGTGGGGCAGGACGAGATCGAGGTGGTCAGCGCATCCGACTACGTGGTGCTCGTGACCTTCCCGGGACAGGGGGACGGCATCCAGGCCATCAAGGCGGGTGTCATGGAGATCGCGGACCTCTTCGTCGTGAACAAGTGCGATCGCGACGGTGCCGATGTCATGGCGTCCGAGATCTCCGCCATGCTCGAACTGTCCTCCGAGGCAGGTCAGGAAAGGCCGCCCGTCATGATGACCTCGGCCTTCACCCAGGAAGGAATCGACGACCTGTGCGGGGTACTCTCCGAATTCATAAACCAGAAAAAGGCTCGCGGCAAGCCGCAGCGGGACCATGTACGCAACGAGGTGCTGGGGCTCCTCGAACGGGAGATGGTCGGCATGCTCCGGGAGAGGATCATGGAAAACGGGAAGCTGGAGAGCGCCCTCGACGCCATCCTGGAAGGGAAAGGCGATCCCTACAGCGCGGCCGAGGAACTCATGGCACGGGTCCATCTCGTGCGTTCGAGGCCTGGCGAGAGGAAGGAGGATACCCGTGGCTGACAACGGTGCAGGCTTCACCGGGCGACTGGCGGCGTTCATCGTGCAGACTGATGCCGGGAAGATACCCGGGCATGCATACGAGCACGCCAAGGTGGCCTTCATGGACTGGCTAGCAGTAACCTTCGCCGGCAAGGACGACCCCCTGATCCAGAAGCTCATCGACTACGCTGAAATGATGGGAGGCAACGAGCAGGCCACCATCATCGGGTTTCACATGAAGAAGGACGTGAGCAGCGCGGCGCTCATCAATGGAAGCGCGTCCCACGCGCTTGACTACGACGACACGCTGGTGTCGTTTCTGGGCCATCCGTCCGTGACGCTGTTCCCGTCGCTGCTGGCGCTTTCCGAGTGGAAGGGCAGGTCAGGGAAGGATTTTCTCACCGCCTACCTCATCGGTCTCCAGGCGGGGGGCACCGTGGGAGCCTGTGCGAGCCTGGACCACTATCTTGCCGGGTGGCACGCCACTTCCACGCTGGGGCACATCGCGTCAGCCGCGGCGTGCGCCAGGATGCTGGGCCTGGACGAGCTGCGGGTGCGCTATGCCCTGGGCATCGGGGCAACCCAGTCCTCGGGGCTCAAGCGGGTCTTCGGCACCATGTGCAAGCCCTTCCATGCCGGGCGGGCCTCCCAGGCGGGACTCATGGCAGCGCTGCTGGCCGAGCGGGGGTTCACGAGTGCCGAAGACATCCTGGAAGGGCCCCAGGGATTCTTCGAGGCGCTCAAGGGCAAGGTGAACGAGGAGATCATCGGCCTGCTGGGCCTGGGCTGGGACGTGGTGAACCTGTCCCAGAAATACCATGCGTCCTGCCACGCGACGCACTCGCCACTGGAAGCCGCCCTGGCAGTCGTCAGGGGAGAAGGCATCGAACTCGGTGCGATCAAGGGCGTTACCGTCCATGCCTCCACGCTGTCCCTGCAGGCAGCGGGAAAGACTGAACCCGCCACCGGGCTCGAGGGAAAGTTCAGCATCCCCTACTGCGTGGCCAACGCCCTGGTCAGGGGGGAGACCGGGATGCAGGCCTTCACGGACGGGAAGGTGAACGACCCTGCGGTACGCGCGGTCATGCAGAGGATCAATGTCATCAATGACCCCGAGATGAAGGCGCTGGAGTCCCTGGTGGAGGTGGAGACCGCTGACGGAAGAGTTCATACGGCCTTCTCGGACATCCTCCAGCAGATACCGACGCTGGAGGTCAAGAGGGAGCGCGTGGCCAGCAAGTTCCTCGACCTGTGCGAACCGGTGCTGGGGAAGAGGAGAGCGACGTCGCTGATGGAGAAGATCGGGCGGCTGGAGAGGATCGACGACATGGCGGAGATGACCGACGAACTGGGGTGATTATGACAGAAAGAGTGCTGATCACCGACATCGCAAGGTTCTCTGTGAACGACGGGCCCGGGTTCAGAACCAACGTGTTCCTGAAGGGCTGCCCCCTGAGGTGCGACTGGTGCCACAACCCCGAGACCTTTTCAGCGGAGCCCCAGATCTACTGGAAGCGCAGGCTCTGCGTCCAGTGCGGCTCGTGTCTTGACGCATGCCCGAAGGACGCCATCCGTCCGCCCGTCGCGCCCGAGCTGAGCTCCAGCACTGATTCGAGCTATCAGAAGATCGACCGGTCCCGGTGCGACCGCTGCATGGAGTGTGTCAGGGTCTGCAGGTACGACGCCCTCCAGGTCGCGGGGAAACCCATGAGCGTCTCCGAGATCCTGGACGAGGTGGAGCGCGACCGGCCCTTTTACAGCAACTCGGGCGGCGGCATGACCGTCAGCGGCGGGGAGCCGACCGCGCATCCCGGGTTCTGCCTGGAGCTGCTCGATGGAGCCCGGGACAGGGCGATACATACATGCATGGATACGAACGGCCACTGTGACTTCTCCATACTCGGCGAACTGACGGAATACGCTGACATCGTCCTGTACGACCTCAAGCACGTGGACCCTTTCAAGCACTATGAAAAGACAGGGGTCAGAAACGAACGCATCCTGGATAACCTCGTCAAGCTCAGCAGGATACATAGCGATATCTGGATACGGATCCCGGTTGTTCCCGACTTCAACGATGACCTTGAATTTCACAGAAAAGCGGCAGATTTCATTGCATCCCTGGGCGGCTCCATCAGGAGGGTCGACCTGCTTCCGTACCATAACTGGTGCCAGGACAAGTACGACTGGCTGGGCATCGACTGGGTTTACAGGGAGGTCGAGGCGCTGGAACCCTCTATTCTGGAGGTCCACGCCGAACTCTACCGGGATGCGGGGATCTCCGTAACCATTGGAGGATCAGGGTTCGAAGAGGCAGGCACGGAGCAGGGGCTCATAAAAAGCGCTCGAAAGACATGATTCCATAGTGAATCGAGAAAAGAGACGATTTTCTGAACGAGAAGGAGGGAGGTGATTGATGATGGCTACATGCAAGGAGTGTAAGAAGTACTTTCCCCTGGAGGATGACCCCAACAAGGGAGACTGCGTCCAGAGGATGATCGATCCCCGGCAGGCGTACTACCAGGCGAAACCCGTGACGGCAGAGAAGGATGCAGCGAGATGTTCCTCGTTTGAGAAGAAGTGAATCGTTCCCTCCGTACAGCGAGGGGGAGATCAGGAATAAGGAGAGTGCACAATGGCAGCGACAGTCGAAACGGTAAAAGAACTTGAAAAGAAGCATGAGTGGTGGTGGGCCGCCGAGAAGAAGCGAACGAAAAGGCTCGACTACCTCAGAAAGGCCATGTGGAAGAAGGGCGCCATCGGCGGCCTCTATCCCGCAGGACTGATTATAGACCTCGAACGGCCCGTGATGCAGACCGAGAAGGCCAAGGAGCTCGAGTCCTCGGCGGACCCGTACGTGATCAAGTTCGCCAAGATGCTCGCGCATGTTTTGGACAACAAGACCATCTTCATCACCGACCGCTCCCAGCTCGTGGGATACCTCGGGAGCGCGCCCAACATGATCA
Source organism: Thermodesulfobacteriota bacterium (assembly GCA_025454155.1). Taxonomy (GTDB): domain Bacteria; phylum Desulfobacterota; class Desulfomonilia; order UBA1062; family UBA1062; genus MWEI01. The sequence continues at coordinate 809 of JALOOZ010000006.1, read as the reverse complement.
CCTGGGACCCGACCCTGGCCGCGATCCTGAACCACGAGGTCTTCAACGACCCGGATTCCCTCCCGCAGCCCCTGGACGAGAGTCTGAAGGTCATCCGGGACATCACGAACTACTGGGGCGGCAAGTCGGACTTCGACAAGATCCTGCCCAACATGGACCTCGGCGACGTCATGAAGGTCCTCTCGGGCGCCATCGGCTGGGGTGTCCCCCTTGGCCGGGGCGGGTATTCCGGCAAGGACTACGAGTACATCATGACCGGGGTGCGGGCCTTCGAGGACGTCATCGCGGAGCTGGACCGGAAAATAGACGAGGCGGACGCCAGGGCGCACCGGTTTGAGGCCTCCAAGGACGTCAGCGACCTCATCGACAAGATGAACACCTGGGAGGCCATGAAGATCACGCTGGAGGCCGGCATCCGGCACGGAAAGCGCTATGCCCGGCTGGCCAGGATCATAGCGGAGAACTTCGAGAGCGACGCCACGAGGAAGGAAGAGCTCATGAAGATGAGCGAAACCTGCGAGCGCGTCCCGGCGAGGCCGCCCAGGAACCTGCAGGAGTCGCTGCAGTACGACCTCTTCATCCAGCTCTTCAGCAGGAACGAGGCCATCGAGGGCGCGTGGCCGGCCAGGCCCGACTTCTACCACGGACCGTACTACGAGCGGGACGTGAACATCGAGGGGACCCTGACCAAAGAGGAGGCCCTGGACCTGGTGGGCGAGTTCCTCATCCGGGCGGCAGAGGTCTCGCAGTACAAGCCCAAGTGGGCCCGGGAGGGCCTGCAGGGCATCGAGGGGACCTGGGTGTGGACG
>JALOOZ010000088.1 GCA_025454155.1 Thermodesulfobacteriota bacterium | reverse complement strand
GGGTTTCTGTCACCGATTTTCCTCCAGTGTTCGAGGGCACGAGGCCCTTCTCGGGACCTCTCTTGGTTCTTGCATATCTCCGGTCAAAGGGCTACATATCTTGGCATGCGGTTTCTCCTGACCAATGACGACGGGATTTACGCCCAGGGTCTTGCCGCCATCAAATCCGAGCTCGAGAAGTTCGGCGAGGTGGTGGTGATCGCGCCCGTGACCGAGCAGTCGGCGGTGGGCCATACCATCACCATATCAGACCCGTTGAAGGTCATCCCCATCCACCGCGCGGGCGACTTCTACGGCTGGGGCATCACGGGGTCCCCTGCGGACTGCGTGAAGCTGGGCGTCTCGTGCATCATGGAGCAGCAGCCCGACGTGGTGGTCTCCGGCATCAACAGGGGCGAAAACGTGGGCATCAACGTGCTCTATTCCGGCACGGTATCAGCCGCCACCGAGGCCCTCATCCTGGGGTACACCGGGATCGCCCTGTCCGTGGACAACTACCTGACCCCGGATTACCGGGCGGCCGGTCTGTTCGGGGCAAACCTCGCCCGGATGCTGGCGATCAAGCAGGTGCGGCTGCCTTTTGCGCTCAACGTGAACTGCCCTTCGGGCCCCATGGAGGAGGTCAGGGGGGTGCGCATCACGAGGCAGGGGGATTCACGCATCATCGACGAGTTCATGAAGCGCGAAAGCCCCCGCGGCACGGTCTACTACTGGCAGGGGGGCCTCACCAGGATCATCGACGAGTCCGAGGACACCGATGCCATCTGCCTGAGGAACAGGATGATCTCGGTCACCCCCATCCACTACAAGCTTGGAATGCAGCGCATCGACGAAGATGTCCTGAAGCAGGCTGACCTGGAGATGCTGCTCCATGGAGCTTGAGCTGCTCGAGGAAAGGCTGGGCTACAGCTTCGCGGACAGGGAACTCCTCATGGAGGCCCTGACCCACACCACCTATGTGAACGAGCACAGGGATGTCTCCGTAAAAGACAACCAGCGCCTGGAATTCCTCGGGGACACGGTGATCAACGCCATCATCACGGAGCGCCTCTACCTGCAGTTCACGCAGGAGAAGGAGGGCCCGCTCACCAAGAAAAGGGCCGAGCTCATCAGTGAAGGCGCCCTTTCCAGGATCGCCCGGCGCCTGGGCATCGGCAGGCACCTCCTCCTGGGAAAGGGCGAGGAGATGGATGGTGGAAGGAGAAAGGCCTCCCTGCTCGCCGACGCCTACGAGGCCATCGTGGGGGCCATCTTTCTGGACAGCTCCTATGAAGGGACGGCCGGGGTGGTCCGGAGGCACTTCGAGGAGGTCTTCGGCGCCTTCGAGGAGGTGTCCATCACCGATTACAAGAGCCTGCTGCTGGAATACTGCCAGTCGCAGTTCAAGGCACTGCCCAGGATCACGGTGGTCGACGAGCAGGGACCCGAGCACGAGAAGGTGTTCGCGGTGAGCGTGACGCTCGACGGCAGGGCCATCGGCCAGGGAACGGGCAAGAACAAGAAGCAGGCGGCGCAAGAGGCATGCAAGGAGGCACTGCGATTGCTGGATTACCCCCTGTAGTCATCCCGGTCTTCGTTTCCAACCTGGGGTGCGCTCACCGCTGCGTGTTCTGCGACCAGGGACAGTTCTCCGCCCCGGTGCGGCCCGGAGAGATCCCGCATCTCGTGGAGGAGTTCCTCTCGGGATGCGCATCCGCCCATTCACGCCGCCGCGTCCTCGGGTTCTTCGGGGGCTCCTTCACCGGCATCGAGGGCCGGCAGCTTCAGGCCTACCTCGACGTGGCCCGTGACCTCATGGCCCGGGGCCGCATCCATGCCGCCAAGGCCTCCACGCGGCCCGACATGGTATCGGAGGATATCCTTAACCTCCTGGGCCGTGCAGGGTTCGAGGAGCTGGAGATCGGCGTCCAGTCCATGGATGATGCCGTCCTGCAGGCCAGCATGAGGGGCCATACGGCCGAAGATGCGCTCAGGGCCTGTGCACTGGTCAGGGCCTCGGGCATGCGGCTCGGCATCCAGCTCATGCCCGGGCTTCCCGGCGAGGACGGGGAGAGCTTCAGGCGGACCGTGGCCGCCGCGGTGCGGATGAAGCCCGATACGGCCAGGATCTATCCCACGGTTGTCCTGAAGGGCACGCTCCTCGAGCAGCGCTACCTCCAGGGAGGCTATGAGCCGCTGTCTCTCGACGAGGCCCTCAGGAGGACCCTGTTCGCCGTGCTCAGCCTGGAGGCCCAGGGATGCACCATCCTGCGCATGGGGCTGCCGCAGTCGCCGTCGCTCAAGGTGGCGGCCGGACCCTTTCACGAGTGCTTCGGTTTCCTCGTCCGTGCGCACGGCTACGCCATGATGGCGGAGAAGGCAGTCCAGAGGCTCGGGAAGGGCTGCGAGCTCTCGGTCAATCCCCGGGATATCCCCGAGCTGGTGGGCTATCGTAGCCGGACCAGGGACCGGCTCGGTTTTCTATACAGTTTTCATGAAACTATACCGAGGGGTACTATCAGGGCCCGTGCCGCGTCAGAAAGTACTTGTATCCAACTACAGGATATTTTAGAGTATATTTTATGAAATCGCTCATTGTCGACGTGCATTCCATCCCGGTGCTGCCGGAGATTGCGGATTCGGTCATCAGGATGGCCCTTGACGAGGAGGTCTCGGTGGCCAAGATCGCCGGCCTCATCGAGAAAGACCAGTCCCTGACCGCCCGCATCCTGTCCATGGCCAACTCCAGCTACTACAAGCGCTCGCGCCAGGTCCACACGGTCAAGGATGCGGTGGTGGCCATCGGCGCTGAGGCGGTGCGGACCATGGCCCTCGGCCTGTGCGTCCTCAACCTGTTCCCCTCCAGGAAGGGATCGGCGCTCGACCACAAGAACTTCTGGAGACACAGCTTCGGCTGTGCCATGTACGCAGAGGCCATGATGAGCAAGATCGAGCCGCATTTCGGCGCCAAGGCCTTCTGCGCCGGGCTGCTCCACGACATCGGCAAGCTGCTCCTGGAGCTGACCCAGCCCGGGGAGTACGCGGCGGTCATCGAAAAGGCGAAAGACGGGGCCCGCACCCTGGAGGAGGTCGAAAAGGAGATGCTCGGCATCACCCATGCCGAGGTCGGCCGCGATGTGCTCGCCCACTGGAAGCTGCCGCGGCTCTACGAGGAGTCCGTCTGGTGCCACCATGCCCCTGTCCAGGTCATCGACGAGGATCAGTTCAGGGTGTCCGGCGTCGTGAACATCGCCAACACCCTTGCCCACATGACGGGCATCGGCTCCTCGGGCAACTGCTACCCCCAGCAGGTTTCCGCCGCCCTCATGAGGAAGCTCTCCCTGAGCGAGGAGCTCCTGGACGGCCTCATGGCAAGCGTGCCCAGGCAGATCGACATGATCTGCGAGGGGATCGGCATCGGAAAGGCCACCGAGGGCCTCTTCTCCCTGGTGAACAGGGCCAGTGTGCGGCTGAGCGAGATCTCCATGAAGCTCCAGCAGGAGAGCCTCGTGGCGGGCATTGCCCGCAGGCGCTCCGAGATCCTCCTGAAGGTCCTCAAGGAGCTCAACTCGGCCTCCAAGATCACGGACGCACTGGCCCGCGCATCGGAGATCCTGTTCCGGGAAGGGCTCATCAAGGGCTTCATGGGCGGATTCCGCCTGGGGGACACGAACCTGGTGTTCGAGCACCGGGGGGAGACATCCCCGCGCTTCATCAGGGTGGGCGATGCCGAGGTCAGGGGCCTGGTCCTGGAGGGCGGCTATTCCACGGGCATGAGCCTGCCCTCGGGTGTCTTCGTGTACCTCGACCTGACCGATCTGGAGCTCGGCGACGACCAGGAGTTCGTCTCCTCCCTCATCGGCGCGGTGGCATCCTCGCTGCGGCGCATCCATGCGGAGAACGCCCTGAACCAGGAGAAGACCCTGCTCAGACAGGCACTCAAGGCCGCATCGCAGGAGAAGCAGAAGACCGAGGAGCTCATGGAGCTGAACCGGGAGCTCATGGATGCATCCACCTTCGGGCTCTGCCTGGTGGACGACAAGGGCCTGGTCCGCATCGAGAACCCCATGTCGCAGGAGCTCAGGTGGTTTCTTGGGATCGCAGGAAAGGATCTCCTCGCGTCGCTGCAGGCATCCTCCGAGAAGGGGGCCTCGCTCCTGAAAGACGCCCTTGTCTCGAGGACTGCCCGGGACGTGGTCTGGGGAAGGGACGAGCGGTCCTTCCGGATCACCCTGCGGCCGGTCAGGGTGGGAGGCTGGACCCTGCTCTCCCTGTGGGACATCTCCAGCGAGCTTGACGAGCAGAAGCGGACCCTGGCCTATGCCAAGATGACCGTGGTCGGTTCGCTGGCCGCCTCCATGGCCCACAACATGAAGAGCCCCCTGGGGGCCATCCATGGATTCGCCAGCATCATCCGGGACGATCTCAGGCTCGGCAGGATCAGGGTGCTCCGGGGCAGCGAGGAGGACCAGGACCTGCCGGACATGCTCGGCAACATCAGCACCGCGTCCGAGAACCTCCTGAAGATCGTCAACCAGCTCCTGAGCTTCACCCGGAAGTGGGAAAGCCCGGAAGGGGAGGTGGGGCTCGAGGGATTCGTCGAGGGGGCGTTCCAGCTCATCGGCGCCCAGGCGAACGCCGGTGGAATCACCCTGGTGAAGGACGTGGAGCCCACGCAGGTGCGCATGAAGGCCGAGGCCCTCGAGCAGGTCATCATCAACCTGCTCATGAACGCCATCAACGCCTCTTCAAAAGGCTCGCAGGTCCTCGTGAAGGCCTCCAGGAAGGACGGCGGCATCGAGTTCTCGGTGATCGATTCGGGCATCGGCATGGACCCCGAGCAGGTCAGGAAGATCTTCGACCCCCTCTACACGGCCTGGCCGCTCAAGACGGGCATGGGCCTGGGCCTCTCCCTGGCCAAGGAGATCGTGGACTCGGTGGGGGGGAGGATATCCGTGACCTCGAAGCTTGCGGAAGGCTCCACATTCACGGTATGGATACCGGAAGGCAAGGAAGGATGATGGAACAGAGGATTCTGATCGTCGAAGACGACCTCGTGTTCAGGAACTACCTCTTTCAGGTCCTGAAATACGATTACGACGTGACCGCCGTGCCGGGGCCGCTGGAGGCCATCAAGGCCATCGGGGAGAAGCGGTTCAGCCTCATGATCACCGACCTCAGGATGCCGGACATGGACGGCCGGGCGCTGGTGGAGAAGGTCCACGGCGAGCTCGACCCGGACATGATGGTCATCGTCATCACGGCCTTCGAGGACGACTGGCCCATGGACCACGCCATGTCGACCAACGTCTTCAGGTATCTCCGCAAGGGGGCCTTCCTCCCGAGCGAACTCAAGCAGAATGTGGACAAGGCCCTGGAGGTCAGGGGCACCATGGAGAGCCTCAGCGAGTACAGGAGGCGCTCCGACCTGTCCACGGTCGATGAAAAGTCCAGGCAGATAGAGGAGCTCCAGGCCAGGCTCAAGAAGCTCACCGAGCATGCCAAGGACATGATCGTGTGGATGGACGGGAAGTGCTCGTGCGGGTACATCAACGCCGAGGCCGAGCGGGTGCTGGGCTATGCCCCGGGGAGCCTCCAGGGGGCCCGGCTCCCCTGGGAAGAGATCGTCCATGCCGAGGACCGGCATGTCATCGAAAGGATCAAAGGCCTGGCAAGGGACAGGGCGGCCCGGGACGAGGGGGAAGTGAGGGTGTGCTCCGGTTCGCGGCAGGTCCTCCACCTGTCCTATCGGGTCTTCTTCGAATATGCCCCCGGCGGGGCGCTTTCCGGCATCGAGATCGTCGCCGAGGACATCACGCAGCAGAAGGCCGTGGAGCAGGAGCTCAAGAACGCCAACAGCAGGCTCCAGGATTTCAACGAGCGCCTCTCCAACGGCGTCAGCCGGAAGATCAAGGCCCTCATGGAGTCGGAGGAGCGGTACAAGCACATCGTGGAGGGCTCCAGCGACATCATCTTCTCCTTGGACGGCGATGCGCGGATCGTCTACATGAACCGGAAGGGGCTCGCCACCCTGGGCCAGGACCCGGGGCAGGTCTCCGGCAGGCACTGCAGCTCGTTCATAACGGACGAGGCCTCCGAGAAGAGGCTCAGGGGCATCATCGCCGCCATGGGGGGCAGCGACTACCACGAGCCCTTCGACCTCGCCATCGAGACCCCGGCCGGACGGAAGATCTACCGGGCCGACCTGGTGAGGATCGGCGAAAAGGACCGGCCCGAGATCGTGTGCGTGGCCCGGGACATCAGCGAGGACATCGCCAAGAAGAAGCGCCTGCAGCTCCTGGCCAACATAGAGCACTACAGCGTCGATGCCATCGTCGGGCTCGATCCGGAGGGCCGCATCCTCTCCTGGAACCGCGGCGCCCACACGATGTTCGGATGGACCGGGGACGAGGCCGTCGGGAGCGACCTGTTCATCCTGGTGCCGGAAGAAGACCGCAGAGAGGCCGAGGGCATGCTCGCCGAGGTGAAATCACGCGGGATCGTCAAGGGGCATGAAACCCGTTGGAAGACCAAGGCGGGTGAGGTGCTCGATGTGGGTGTCACCATGAACACTCTGCGCGACGAGGCGGGCGAGATGTTCGGGCTCTCCGCCATCATCACGGACCTGACCGAGAAGAGGAAGATGGAGGCGGCCCTCATCCAGACGGAGCGCCTCGCGGCCATGGGCAAGCTCTCGGCCAGCATCGCCCACGAGATCAACAACCCCCTCTACGGCATCAGGAGCTGCCTCAACCACGTGCTCGGCGCGGAGAGGGGAGGCATCGACCAGCAGTTCGTCAGGCTCGCGGTCAAGGAGACCGACCGGATCGCGGACCTGATCAGGAACATGAAGACCTTTTACCAGCCCGATGAAGGCAGGGCCCAGGTGTCCGACATCGCCGAACTCCTGAGGGAGGTGTTCGTCCTCAACAGGAAATACCTCGAAGAGAACATGGTGAAGCTCGTCTTCAGCCCCGCCGGGACTTTTCCGCTGGAGTGCGTGCCCGAGCAGATAAAGCAGGTCTTCATCAACATCGTCACCAATGCCGTGGAGGCCATGCCCGACGGGGGGGAACTCCACGTGCAGGTCCGCAGGCCCGATGACGGGCAGGCCTTCGAGGTGTCCTTCAGCGACACGGGTGTCGGGATCGCCCGGCAGGACCTGCCGCAGATCTTCGACATGTTCTATTCCAAGAAGCCCATGGTCAAGGGGGTAGGGCTGGGCCTCTCGGTGAGCTACGGCATCGTCAGGCGCCACGGCGGCGCCATGGCGGTTTCCAGCGAGGAAGGCAAAGGCACGACCGTGACCGTGACCCTGCCCCTGGTAACCCCCTTTGCACGGCAGATGCAGCTCGATCTGAAGTGACATGAGCGACCGCTTCGCCTCCGGGTATGTCACCATCGTCGGCAGGCCCAATGTGGGCAAATCCACCTTCCTGAACCAGGTGCTCGACACCAAGCTCTCCATCACCACCAGCAAGCCCCAGACCACCAGGGACCGCATCCTCGGCATCTTCAACGCCCCGGAGGCCCAGGTCATCTTCCTGGACACCCCGGGCATCCACTCCTCGGACAAGGCCCTGAACCGCTACATGCTGGACAAGGCCGTTTCCACCATCCACGATGCGGACCTGGCCCTTGTCATGACCGACCCCTTCGAGACCTCCGACCAGCTCGGGGAGGTCCTCGATTACGTGAAGCAGGCGGGGAGGGCGGCCCTGCTGGTGCTCAACAAGGTCGACCTGGTGGGCCCGGAGGCTGCGAAGCGCAAGCTCGAAGATCTTGAAAAGCTCCATGACTTCGTCCACTCCTGCGCGGTCTCGTCCACGAAGGGGGACGGCATCGAGGCACTGCTCGACGAGATCAAGGCGCGGCTGCCCGAAGGCCCGCGCTATTTTCCCGAGGACATGATCACGGACGCGCCCCTGAGGTTCCTCTGCAAGGAGCTCATCCGGGAGAAGGTCTTCACGCTCACCCACAAGGAGATCCCCTACGCCGTGGCCGTGGAGATCGAGGAGTTCCGCGAGACCGAGCCGGCCTACATCGGGGCGGTCATCCACGTGGAGAGGGCCTCGCAGAAGATCATCGTCATAGGTTCCCGCGGCAGCAAGCTCAAGGAGATCGGGACCGCATCCCGCCACGAGATCGAGCGGCTCCTGGGTTGCAAGGTCTATCTCGAGCTCTTCGTGCGGGTGACCAAGGACTGGTCGAAGAGCCCCAAGAGCCTCAAGGACCTGGGGTACCGGTAATGCCTGTCGTCGCCGTCGTGGGCAGGCCCAATGCGGGCAAATCCACCCTGTTCAACCTCCTCATCGGGGAGCGCAGGGCCATCGTGGGTCCCCAGCGCGGCATCACCCGCGACAGGATCTACGGGAGATGGGCCGTCGACGAAGGCCTCGAGGTGGACCTGGTGGACACGGGCGGCTTCGACACCATCGGCGACATGGAATTCTCCGTGTCGGTGCGCGAGCAGACCATGCTCGCCATTGCCGACGCCGACCTCATCATCTGCCTCTTCGACGGCCGCGAGCCGCCCACGCCCGACGACAGGGAACTGGTGAACATCCTGCGCAGGGCGAAGGCCCAGGTGATCTTCGTGGCCAACAAGGTGGACGACCCGTCGCTCGACAACGCATCGTCCGCGTTCTACGAACTGGGCATCGACGAGCCCCTGGAGGTCTCGGCACTGAACCGGCGGGGCATCACGGACCTCAGGGAAACGGTGAAGCAGAGACTGGGTGCGGTCGCCATGCCCTCGCTCGAGGAGACCGGCGCGGTGCGGGTGAGCATCCTGGGAAGGCCCAACGTGGGCAAGTCCATGCTGCTCAACCGGATCATCGGCAGCGACCGGGCCATTGTCTCGCCCGAGGCCGGCACCACCAGGGATTACGTGGACATGGCGGTGAGGCATCAGGACCGGGAGTATGTCTTCGTGGACACCGCCGGGGTCAGGAGAAAGGCCCGCATCGACGACACAATTGAGCGCGCCAGCGTCATCAGGTCGCTGCAGAACATCTCCCGGTCCCACGTGTGCCTGCTGCTCGTGGACCCCCATGAGGGGATCACGGACCAGGACAAGAAACTCTGCAGCATCGTCATCGACCACGGCAGGGCCTTTGCCGTGGTGGTGAACAAGTGCGACCTCGTGGGCGAGAAGGAGATGCGCCTGATCAGGGACAATGTCAGGCATGCCCTGAGGTTCATGCCCGACGCCCCGCTCGCCTTCACCTCGGCGCTCACGGGCAGGAACGTGGAGGAGCTCTATCCCCTGGTCGACTCGCTGTTCGCGAAGACCACGACCAGGGTCTCCACGGGCAGGCTGAACCGGCTCCTGACCGACATCACGGCCTCCCACAGCCCGCCCCTGGTGAAGCACAGGCCCCTGAAGCTGTACTACATCACCCAGACCGGCATCATCCCCCCCCGGTTCCAGGTGGTGGTGAACACACCCGAATCCATCCCGGCGGCCTATTCGCGCTTCCTCGAACATTCCATCAAGAAGGCCTGCGACCTCAGCGGCGTGCCCATCATCCTCCACTTCGCCGCCCACAAGCAAATGCGTTGAGAAATTCGGGGAGAAATACGGGGACAGCATATGTATTTTTCGAACACA
>JALOOZ010000087.1 GCA_025454155.1 Thermodesulfobacteriota bacterium | reverse complement strand
GACATCAACGATGACGAGCTCAACGATCTTGTCAATGCCATCATCGACTGGATCGATGCTGACAGCGAAACGGAACTGGGAGCCGAAGACGAGTATTACCAGACCCTGGAACCGCCGTATCACTGCAAGAATGCACCCCTTGACAGCATTGAGGAGCTCCTTCTCATCAAGGGCATGAAGAGGGAATTTCTCACCGGAACGGAGAACTATGAGGGTATCAGGAATTTCGTGACCGTGGGTACGGATGGAAAGATCAACATCAATACCGCCTCTGAGACCGTTCTTCAGACCCTGTCCGATGAGATTGGCGAGGACGTGGTAAGCAGCATACTGGACTGCAGGCCTTTCCAGAGTGCGGACTATGGATGCGTACGGGGCCTTGACCTTGCGGGAGGAACACCTGAGAGCACCTGGATCAGGAACACACTGGAGGTGAAGAGCAGGAGATTCGCCGTGGAGGTCAAGAGCGTCATGCCATCCGGGGCACAGGTGAATGTCAGGGCAGAGCTCGAACGCATTAACAACAAGCCACGAATAGTGTATTATAGAATCCACTGAGGTGTTATGCGGACGGTAATAACTCGAAAAACATTGGGTGTCACATGGGACGAACAAAGGGTACAGGCATGCCTCATCAGATCCGGGATTGCGGAATTCGTCATTGAGGAGCTCATGATCGTACCCCGGGAGCTCGATTCGTCCGGTCACCCTATCCACGGCGCTGGAGAGGACCTCAAGGCGGTAACGGACCGGATAGGCCCTGACGTAGAGATATGTGTGGCTGCCCTTCCAGAGGGTGAGATCATGTACCGGAAACTTGCAAGGCCCTTTGCGGACCGAAGGAAGATCCTTGAGACCATCGGTCCCGAAGTGGAGAACCTCCTCCCGGTCATGGACTCGAAGCTCCTGGTGGACTTTGTCCTGCTCGGCAGGGACGCTGCGGGTGCACACATGGTTCAAGCGCTGTGTGCGCGGACATCCTCGGTGCAGGGACTTGTGGATGTCTTCAAAGGCTCCGGCCTGGATCCTGAAACCGTAGACTGTCCGTCCGTGGCGGTGGCCTCGGGAGCACGCACCCTGTTCGACCTCCCGGCGGATAAGGGGATGGTGGTCATGCACATGGGCTGGAGTGAGACCTCCTTGGCCATCCTCAGCGGATCCTCCATCAGGCACGTGGGAGCCCTGCCTTATGGCTTTGAAAGGATCGCATCCGCACACGCTCCTGATGGAGCTGCAGCACGGACTGTCGATATGGAGGGGATTCGCACCTACGGTGTGGACGGGGGAGACCTGCTTGCAGGTCTTTTCCGGGAGGTTCTCATCACGCTGACCAAGGGCGGCGAACTGGGCGGGGACCAGATCCTGCTGGCCACGGGGTACACCGGCTTCATCCGGGACTTCGGGAAGAAGGCCGAAGACATGCTGGGCATGAAGGTCCAGTCTCCACCCATGGGTGATGTACACTTCCGCGTACGCATGGATGAACTCCTGGAGGGGTTCTTGAGTTTTTCTCTCGCCTGCAGGGGCATCGACGGGAATGATGCGGTGAACTTCCGCCAGGGCGAGCTCGGCCTGAGCAGGCGGTTTAAAAAGATCATGGGTGATGCCGGGCCATGGATGAAGGCTGCAGCCGTACTGCTGGTGATCTGGATTCTGGGGCTCGGGCTGGATGTCTATCTCAAATCTCACACGGATGCAGTCCTCACTGAAAAAATCAATGCGGAGTTCTCCGCGGTCATGCCCAAGGGGACACCCATGGTGGACCCGGTCAAACAGATGGAGCAATACCTGGCAAGGCTTTCGGGGCGTGCAGGTAACCTGGAGACGGCGGCCGCTGGTTCTCCCCTCGATATCCTCAAGGACCTCAGCGCAGGTATCCCCAAAGACATGGACGTGATCATAGACACCCTCAATATTGATGATGAGAGCATCACGCTGTCAGCGAGCACCGGGAAATACGACGACGTGGAGAGGGTTCAGACGATACTGGCGAAGCTGCCCTATATTCGAGAGGTGAAGATCATATCGGCCAATGTGGACAAGAACGATCAGAAGGTGAAGATGAAGCTGGTATGCAAAAGATAAAGCTGAAGATACCCATAAACAAACAGAAGATCAAAGAGCTCGCCTTGCCCTTGGAGCTGGTCGTCGCGAGAGTGATGGACTACCTGGCCAGGCTTTCACCCCGAGAACGCCTTCTCGTAACAGGCGGTGCGGTGTTTCTGGCGGGGTTCATCCTGCTGGCCGGGATCGTCGGCCCGCTGCTCCACTATCAATCGAGTCTGGAAAAGTCGGTTGTATCCAAGGACAATCAGTTGAAGAAGATCTATACCATGTCCTCCACCATCAAGGGCCTGCAGGTTGCGGCTGAAACCGGCGGATCTTCCTCAGGCAGGCAGTTCACCCTTTTCGGCTTCCTCGAAGAGCTCTCTGCCCGTCTTTCCATCAATGACAGGATCGAATACATGAAACCCATCACCGACACGACCGAAGCCGGCCATGAATCCGTGGAGGTGAAGATAAGGGGACTTTACCAGGAGGATCTCATCAGCCTCATCTTCGGTATCGAGAACACACCGTACCCGGTCAGGATCAAACACCTGATCATCAGAAGACAGGAAAAAGACAGCAATATGGACATCACATTCCAGGTGGTTTCCTATGGCTGATGTCCGTGCACGTTCAGGTCTCTGGATAAAAGCCGGTCTCGGTCTGTATGCCTTTGTCTGCATTGTACTCTTCATATGGATGAGATTCCCCTACGATTCCCTGAAATATCGGATAGAGGATGCCCTGACAGGAGTTCTGGGCGCACCGGTTGCGCTCGGGCATATAGAACCGAGCCTCCTCTGGGGCTTCCGGGTCGACAGCATTGAGATCAGAGGGAACCAGGTGGCCAAGAAGCTTTCCATTTCACCCCGTCCCTGGGAAATGTTCAGAAGCAGCCTGGGATTCGGCTTTCATGCCGACCTTGTGTCAGGGACAACCGAAGGGCTGATGAGACTCCCTTTCAGGAAGAGCAAACGGCCCATGGAGATAACCCTTGATCTGGCGAATGTCGACCTCAATGGATTATCAAAGGTCTTCCCGGCGAATATGAAACCCCGTGGGACCGTGAGCGGGGAACTCAATCTCAAGACCCCGCGTGACTCCCTGGAAAAGGCCATAGGAAGCCTCGCTCTCACCTGGAAGAAGGGCTCTCTCCCCCTGGGCATGGTGACCCTGCCCTTCGATGCCCTGACCTTTGAGAACCTGGAACTTGACGGCACCATTGACAAAGGGCTTCTGAACTTCGAGAAGGTCGAGTTCACGGGCGATTTTGCAGGGACCATGACGGGGAGCATCCGTCTTTCCCGGGATATCAAGAGATCGCGGCTCAACATCACAGGAGAGATGACCCTGCCAGAGACCATGAGAAATGCACTGGGAGCTGATTCCGCCTCATCCGGACAGGGTACGAGATTCAGCCTCAGGGGCAGCATAGAGAAACCCCGGTTTCGTATGCTGGGTATGCACGGTGGCGTGAGAGCAGGGAGGACGACTCCCAGTCAGGATTCTTCGCTCCAGGTACCCTCGCCGGTTGCCAGAGGAGTGCCGGGAAGGGCGAGGCAGGAGGCGGTTCCTCAGCCTCAGGTAGAGGCACCATTTGAACAGGGGAGCGATGCAGAATTCGATCCGGATGGACTGGACACACAACAACCTACTGAACCGGAAGGTGAATAGCATGGATGACCATGGCGCAATGAAAAAGCATTTTCCACAGGCTGTAAGGCTTTCATGGGAAGAGGTGGAGGAATTGCTGTGGAAGGTCGCCCTCGATATGAAGACCGACGGCTACGACCCTGACGTGGTCATTGCAGTGGCCAGGGGTGGGCTCGCTCCCGCCCGTATCCTTGTGGATTACCTGCAGAAAAAATACGTATGCACCTTTCAGATGGGCCACTGGGACGACGAGGCGTCGCTGAGCGAGAAACCAAGGATCGTCTTCCCCCTTCCCGACGTCGATCTCACGGGCAAGCGTGTGCTGGTGGTGGACGATGTTTCCGATGAGGGCGGTACCATGGAGGAAGTGATCTCCTATCTTCAGTCACGTGTCAGCGAGATAAGGACCGTGGTCCTGGTCAGCAAGGCGGACTCGAGGCTGAAGGCCGATTACTGCCCCGAGACCATGGACGAGTGGCGATGGGTCATGTTCCCCTGGTCACGGCACGAAGACCTCCTTTCCTTCACGGAAAAGGTGCTACAGCTGACCGGCGGTGCAACGGTGGAAGACATCATCAGGATCCTGGAAGAGGCCATGTCAGTGGACATTGCCAGACAGGAGATCGAGAAGGTGCTGGTAGACATGCAGAAGGCCCGGGAGGTAAACGAGGACAGCCACAAGGTATGGATGTTGATTTAACGACGCTGGAGGCCGCTCTTGCCCCTTACATCGTTCTGTTCGGGGACTCAGGAGTTCAGTACGTCAGTGCCGCCCTTGCCAAACGCCTCGGTGTCATCGATGATGAGCTGAGAAGGAACCTGGAGAAATTTCCCGCATTCTGCTGCCCTGCAAATGAAATACCGCCCACCGTGTCCCTTGCCATGACCGGGAGAGACGCGGAAGTCTTTGCATGCACTGCCATACCCTTTGATGATTGCAAGCTCATCGCACTGAGCGATGAAAAACAGCCTTCAAGACCGTTCTTCGAGTATGCGGACCGCGATACCTTTGTGCGCATGTTCAAGAACGTCCCTGCAGGGAGTCTTGTGGTGGACGGGGGAGCCATTGTCTATACCAACGATTTCCTCTGTTCCCTCCTGGAGATGAAGCGGGAAGAGGTTCTCGGCAGCAGGATCATCGGCATCCTGTCGAGACAGAGCAGGCGGGATTTCATCAAGGCCTGCGAGACCTGGCACATGCAGGACAACGGCAAGGATACTGGATGTGATCTCGTGCTCGTCTCCAACAGGGGGAGAATGCTGCACTTTGTTGCCAGGGGAGGCTGGATCGAAAGGGCTTCCCGTCAGCTGCTCTGGATCATCCTTGAAGACGTCACGGAAAAGGATCGTCTCGTCAGGGCACTGAAGGAGGAGCAGCAGAAGTTTTCGGCATTATTCGGCGATTTGCCTGCAGGAATGATCTATGTCAGCCCCAGGGGCAGGATCATCGAATGCAATGCCTATGTTGCAGACCTCGTGGGTTATCCCAGGGAACAGATCATGGACAGTATTTTCACGGACTATGTCAGCCATGATCAGGCGGACACACTCAACGAGGATTTCAGGAGGCTGTTCACTGACGGTGGCGAGATCACCAAGCGCGAATGCCAGATCACTGCCAAGGGGGGCCGTCCTGTGACCATCGAGTATAACGCCAGGGCCATACACAGGAAAGGACATCCGGTAAAGGCGCTCATGATGTTCAGCGACGTTACGGACAAGAAGGCCCTGGAGCTCGAGCTGCTGGAGAAAAACGCCGAGATGGAGAGGACGCTCTGGGACATGGCCGAGGTGAAGGACGCCCTTGAAGCACGCGCCGGTGAACTCAACAAGGCCACCGAAGACCTGAAGCAGCTCAATGAGAAACTGGGTATGCTATCCATTACAGACGGGCTCACCGAGCTTTACAACCACCGCCACTTCCAGGATCGGTTGAGCGAGGAGATCGAGAGGCTCAACCGCCTCAAAGACGGCGTGCTCTCGCTGCTGATGTTGGACATCGACGATTTCAAGCGCTTCAACGACACCTACGGACACCAGTGCGGGGACATGGTCCTCAAGCACATCGCCGCCCTTCTGAAGGGATCGATCCGCAGCATCGACATCCTTGCCCGTTATGGCGGTGAGGAGTTCGCCGTCATTCTGCCCAATGCCACTACAGAGCAGGCGGTCATCGTGGCCGAAAGGATACGTCAGACCATACGCTCCTCACCCTTTTCCTATGGCCAGGCCATAGCTGCGAAGGTGACGGTGAGCATAGGGGTGGGTACCATTACGAGTGGGCACAAGGACAAGTCCGAACTCGTCAAGAAGGCGGACAGCGCCATGTACGCCGCCAAGGCCAAGTGGAAAGACCGGGTGGAGATATGGGAAGTCGACTGAGCATCTCCTTTGACCTCGACGGAACGCTCACCCACCTGGCCTTTGTGGACGGGGTCTGGAACGAGGGACTACCAGCGCTAGTGGCGGCCAGCCGCGGCATCGAATTGGATGAAGCCGTGCGGCAGTGCATGGATGCCTACCGCAGCGAAGGGGATGCATCCATCAAGTGGTACCAGCTCTCCCACTGGCTCGACCACTTCGGCCTGGACCACGTTGACGAGGAGGAGCTCATCTCTGGCTTCATCCCCCGCATCCGGGCCTTCGAAGACGGGCTGCGGGCGGTCTCATCCCTGAAGGATCTCGGGTACCCCCTCATACTGTTTTCCAACGCACCCAGGAGGTTCCTCGACAAGGAGGTACAGCACTGCGGCCTGGAGGCCTTCTTCGACGCCATCATCTCCCTGCCCGACGACTGGGGTACCGTGAAGTCGCAGGAAGAGGCCTTTGTCCGGCTCGGGTCATTCGCGGGCGGGGATGTCGTTCACGTAGGCGATCATGTCCGGTTCGACTGCGAGGTGCCAAGGAGAGCGGGACTGCAGGCCTATCACCTCTGGCGTGGCAAGGGTCCCCGCAGGTCGGACTCACTGCCGAGCCTCGACCATTTTCTCGACAGGATCGTCCGTGGCCAGGTACAGCCGTGAATATCTCATCCTCCTCGGGGCTCATTTCTTCTTCTTCCTGAATTTTTCCGAGCTCATTCTGCTCCCCAAGTACTTTCTTTCCCTCGGACTCTCCCCGTCGGGCATCGGTCTCCTCATGGGTGCCTTCAGCCTCTCTGTGCTGGCAAGCCTTCCTGTGGCGGGGTACCTCTCCGAGAAGATCCCGAGAAGAGGCCTCTTCATGACCGGGACGATTCTCATGGCCCTGCCGAGCGCCTTGTACATTCCATTTTCGGGCCTCATGCCTACACTCTTTCTCCTGCGCATCCTCCAGGGCATCGGTTTCTCTGCCGCCTTTGGGATCATAGGGGCCATGGTGGTTGAGGGGAGAGCCCTCCAGGACAGGAAACTGATGCTGGGAATCCTCACTGTGGTTGGCATAGCGACGCATGCCCTGGGCCCGGCGTTGGGGGAGTTTCTGATCGGTTCCTGGGGGTACCCGGCCCTCTTTTCCAGCGCCACAGCCTTCGGTCTTGTTGCCGTTCTCCTTTCGTTCCTGATGCCTTCGCGGGTAACGGGCGGATGGTCTGGAATGACCGGCATGAATCCCGTTTCCTTGCTGGGTGCCTCGAGCGCCATCATGGGAACGGTCTTCGGATCGGTCATCATCTTCCTGCCGCCGTACCTGATGACCCGGGGGGTCACGGACTCCAGCCCCTTCTTCATCTCCTTCGTGATTGGCAGCGTGATGGTATGGACGGTCCTTTACAGAAGAATCAGGGCATTGCCGGAACGGATTTCGTGGATGGTATCATCACTCCTCCTCGTCTTCCTGCCCCTGTGCCTTCCGTGGGCGGACCGGGGACTTCCCTTAATCGGGCTTTCCCTGCTTTTCGGTGTCGGCTACGGGTTCCTCTATCCGACCGTGAACGCGTCCATGATCGAGGCCAATCCGGACCACCAGGGCATAGCCAATTCGCTCTTTGTCTGGTCGTTCAATGTGGGCATGCTCATCGCATCTGTAGGCTTCGGGTTCCTGTGTGAGAGCATAGGGTACGGGACTGCGTTCCGGGCGGTGGCGTTTTCCGGGTTCATCCTTTTCATGGTGATGGGGGCGGGAGGAAGGAAGGAAGAATCCTGATGAAAGAGGTTTCCATCACCATGTCTGCTTTCGGATGAGAACACCGGTTTCCGCAACGCCTATCCTGAAGGCGTAGTCTGCCCGGTTCACCTATCTCATGCCCCCCATCAGGCAACATTTGCTCCCCCGGCAGTGAATATTTTCCCCTTCGGAGCCTGCTGTTCAGTCTGTGGATCGAGGATTTTCCATATCCCGCAGCTCTCTGGCACCATGGTTGCTCAGGATCAGGACAACGAATTGTATGCGGAGGCGTTTATGCCATCACCCTTAGCAGCACTCATGGGACTTGCCAGCGGGGCAATGGGTCTCCTGCAGAAGGTTTTCAACCAGGGGAACCATCAGGCGGGATTCGAAGCCCAGCTGACAGCAACCCTTGAAGGTGGCCCCGGGGGTGGTGTGCCGCTCTTGCAGAAAATTCTGGCAGGCCAGGGCACCACGGACGGGGATCTCGTCTCGTCCCTATTTGGAAATCCCCAGGCCGTCCCGCTGCTCCACTACCTTTCAGCCCTCCAGTCCCTGGGTCTGAACAGTGAGGATGCAAGGTCCCTCCTGCTCGGCAACGGGCAGGGGATCTCCCCGGAGGGTCTGAAGGCCATCCTGGTCTCCTGCGGATGCAATGAGACCGAGATCACCCAGCTCATGTCGGATCCGGACCGCCTCGCTGAGCTCAAGACACAGCTTGCCGTGACAGTTTCAGGAAAAATCCGCGGGCAGCTTGCGGAAACCGGCTTGAACGTGGAACAGCTCATCGGGCAGGCCACCAGGGACCAGACGACCTACGAGGCCGTGGTGGCTCAATCCGTCGTATCCGGGGGTGGGGCGAAGGCCACGGGAAGAGGAGAGGAAGGGTTCACGCAACCGCCTGGTACGAACCTGGCCGAGATCAATGAGTCCGTAGCAGCCCTCCTTAAAAATCAGGGAGCCGCACCCTCAACGAACACGGCCGCCGTTTCGGGGGGGATCATTCCTGACGGAGCATCTGAAACCAGCCCGGAAGCCCTCATCCAGGTCATGAAGGCCGTGGACGATCTTGAACACTCCCTCAATATACCGAAAAAGGTTGTCCGGGACCTTTTCTTTGCCACCGACCCCCAGGTGCGGAAGGCTGCAGGTGATGAGGCAACCGCACGGATCACCGAATTCCTTGAGGCCAATACGGGCAAGGAACTGCCGAAACAGGCCGCAGCCACCCTGAGCATGCTCAAGGGAATTCTCTCGCAGCAGGAATTCGCCGGGATCGATCAAGCCCTCCATTCCTTCAACCCGGATCCGACGGCTACCATCCACCCTTTCACCTTTGACAAGGGCCTCTTTGACGCCCTTGCGAAGAGCCTTGGCGAACAACCGTCAGGAATGAAGGGAAGCTACACCCAGGAAGTCCTCGACCAGATAAGGCGGGCGGTTCCTACCGCCGTAAAGGGGAACGAGGGATCGATGAGCCTGAAGCTCAACCCGCCCATGCTCGGAAGGCTGGATATCGATATCCGTATGGAGGACGGCCGGATCACGGCCACCTTCAAGGCCGAGCAGCCTCTCACCCGCGACATTCTGCAACAGAACATGCATGTCCTGAAGGAGGCCTTTTCAGATCAGGGCATCAAGGCAACCCAGTTTGTGGTGACAACGGATGCCTTCACCGCACGAGACCACCGGGAAGCCCTTGCCTGGTTCGGTTCCGGCACCGGAAGGGGCGGATCCCGAGGGGAGGGCGGCGGACAGGAAACGGGAGACGCATCCCGGCGTGATGAAGCATTGGGACACGGTTATACGCCCGTGCGGAGATACGGCGAAGGCGGTGGGCTCGATATCTTTGCCTAGGGGCCTAAAGGAAG
>JALOOZ010000086.1 GCA_025454155.1 Thermodesulfobacteriota bacterium | reverse complement strand
GTGGCACCGAGACAGGCTGCCACACCGACCTTCTCGTCAGAGACGAAGCCGGCAGCATCGCCGTGAATGAACTCTACTCGGTCGGCGACGCCGATTTCTTCAGCGCGGAGTTTCGCTTGCTCGGTGAACAACTGGCTCATGTCGATGCCGGTGCCGATGATTCCGTAATCGCGTGCCCAGGTGCACAGCATCTCCCCCGAACCGCTGCCGAGGTCGAGCACTCGGGTTCCCGTTTCCAGATGCAGCGCCGCGCCGAGAGTGGCGAGCTTTTCAAGTGTGAACGGGTTATGGATGCGGTGAGCACTTTCGGTGATGTTGAAGATCCGTGGAATGTCCATTTCGGGAAATCTCCTTATGGGTGTGAGTCGATTCGGTCACGGCCTAACGATAAAATAACCCGCCGGGCCACACGGTGCGGCTCTTTGCACTGATGGAATCCCCGGTCGGGTTGATTAAATGGTTAGAATAATATTGAATAAAATGACCCTTTTTGATTTCAAAACCTAATTGTCAATGATAAAGATTTGATACCAATAATCCTATAATTAAATCTGCCCGCTTTTCCGCTTATGATTGTTTTTCTTTTATTGTTTTTAGTAGACGTGCCGTATCAAAATACACCTCATTACGTACGATTTTATCATCTGATATTTCAACAATATCCAAACCATATCCAACAACTGTGTCATTGTTAATAGGAAGAGACACCTTCCATTTCAACGTGAATCCATTTTCTGTCGGGAATATTTCAACGTGCTCATATTTCCAGTTAGGATAAAGACTTATAAATTTTCTCAGATAGGATAATATTTGATATTTCCCTTTTAGACCTTGAGGAATGAAAGGATCTGAATAAAAAGCATCCTCTGAATAAAATGATATCAACAGTTCAGGATTATTACCCGTCCAAGCAGGCAACCATTGATTGCAAAAATCTTTTGCTATTTCTAATTCCATAGTCTTCTCCTTTTATAAGTATATGAAAGTAATTTATATATTGTAATCTAACGACGCGGATCACCGGCCGCCAGGGCTAGATGAGCGTTTAACTTTGCACGGCCCTGGCGGTCCGTGTGCATTCGTTTGTTAGCCCACAAGTTTATCGTATTCAGAGTGTGTTCCTATCCAGAACCATAGTAATCCATCATGCACTTCAATAGCGAGTGCTCGATAGGAAATTCCAATTCTAGCAGAACGATACGTGCCTATCTTCTTAAAGTGAAGAGAAGGATGATAGGGATTTGTTTTTAGGATCTGGAAGTAATGGTCAGCGTGTTCTCTAATTTGTTCTGGAAGCAAGTCATAACATTTCCAAAATGCAGGTGAAGCAAAATGCTTCAAATTTCTCTCGTCTTTCCTGCTTTATGTGCAGTCAAGGCCTCTTCTGCCAATTTATCGAGCCTGCCTACATTTATGTCTTTCTCAATCTGGCAGTCCCATTCATCAGAGTCATATTTTCTAAACCATTCCCTGAAAGAAGCAAGGTCTTTACGATCAAGCTTTTGTATCTCTTGCTCCAATTTCTGAATTTTTGTCATGCGATCACCTCTAGAAACATATATAGCATACCTCTCATTAGAAGTCACGAAGGGCTAACAATTACTATACAGCAAAAATGCTACATAACAGCATATTAGACACGAAAATACTGCAAAATCTGTTATGGTGTCAAAGAACTGTTTGACCTTTATCTTGCATCATTCCAAAGGCATTGCGAGAGATCCTCAAACAGGGATCCTGCGGCGTCACCATGCCCACCCCACGAACCTTCAGAAGGCGGTCAGGAGTGCGGCAAAACTGGCCCTGATCCACAAGCCCGTCGGCTGCCACACCTTCCGTCACAGCACCCATGTCATGCAGTGGGGTGCGGGAGGTGTGAGGAGCCCCCTCGATCTCTCAGGCTGACCGGCCCGCACTCCGTCCGTCATGGGTGGATGATTGAATGTCCGGGAATTTCCATGCATTCCATGAGCCTTGGGTTCGCTCCATTTCAAGGTGCTGCAACATGCTGTTATGCTTGATAAAATATCAGAGCAGGGGGGCTCTGTCAATGGAGCTTATGTGCCAGGGTGGTCGTTAAATGGTGGACATCGGGGGCATATCTTGCTATGAAAAACCAGAACTCACCGGCAATTCACTGTTCAGGCACCGCCATTGGGGCGCACGAGGGGGAGGATGGGTAGGAACAGGAGATCAACCGGCATCTTGTTCTTTGCGGCCATACTCGTCTCCATGCTCCTCCTTCCCGGATGCCCGGCCCGCAAATCCATAGTCGCCCCCTATCAGCCCAAGCCCCTGTTCAAACCCAAGGACGTGGCCGCCGTTGCAGAAAGGATGGGCTATTCGATCCAGGCGGGAGCATTCCGCCAGGTTAACAATGCCGCCAGGCTCACCAAGAAGCTGGAAGGGCAGGGCCTGGACGCCTTCTATTTTGCCCACGGGTCAGGGTACTACAAGGTCCGTTTCGGCAACTTTCCGACGCTGGCGGCTGCATCGGCCGAGGCAAGACGCCTGAGGGACCTGGGCATCGTCGAGGTGTATTACGTGGTGAAGCCCGGCGAGTACGCCGTGGCCCGCGGCAAGGCCCGTGCTGGCGGATCCATACGGGATGACATCGTGGAGACCGCCCAAGACTTCATTGGGCTGCCTTACCTGTGGGGAAGCTGCGAGCTCAACGCCCCGCTGGACTGCAGCGGGCTGGTCATGGCTGTCTACCAGCTCAACGGCCTGAACGTGCCCCGCACCTCGGAGGAGCAGTACGGAAGCGGCGCACCGGTGGTGATGCCCGATCTCGATAAGGGCGACCTCGTGTTCTTCGCCACGGCGAGCAGCGGCCGGGTCAGCCATGTGGGCATCTATATCGGCGATGGCAAATTCATCCATGCCCCGGGCAGAGGAAAGACCATTTGTGCCGATTACCTGTCCAACACCTATTACCGTGAGCGCTTCTACGGCGCGCGCACCTATCTCCGCTGATCCGATCGACGGCAAGTCTCTGAGATTCAGCCGATAGATCTTTGTGTGCATAAGTTATAAATGCCTGGATTCTCGTGATGTTTTTCTGAACAAAATCAACATGAACCCTTGACTCTTTCAAACTTCCTTTTAAAATGAGAGTAAAGTGCTCGTTCTTTTTTCATGCACATACAGGGACACTGAGGTTCTCAAGGTGATGCATGCTGATGATGAAGGAGGTCCTGGCCTCTATGGTAGAACAGGTCAATACCGGAACCGTTGTGTCCATCAGGGGCAGCGTGGTGGATGCCCTTTTCCCCGCCCATCTCCCCGCGATCTTCCACGTGCTGAGGGCCGGTGACGACAAGGATATCGTCATCGAGGTGAACACCCACCTGAACGAGCACATGATCAGGGGCATCGCCCTGACACCCACCCAGGGCCTCGCCCGGGGGTCCGAGATCCTCGACACCGGCCACTCACTGGAGGTCCCTGTGGGCAAGGGGCTGCTGGGAAGGGTCATCAACGTGTTCGGCAACTCCATCGACCTCAAGGGAGAGGTCGAGGGCGTTCCCCGATCCATCCACCAGAAGCCCGTGCCGCTCATGGACCAGTCAACGGTCTCCGAGATCTTCATCACCGGCATCAAGGCCATCGATGTCCTGGCCCCCCTGGAGCGGGGCGGCAAGGCCGGCCTGTTCGGCGGTGCGGGCGTGGGCAAGACCGTGCTCATCACCGAGATGATCAACAACACGGTGAAGCAGCACAGCGGGGTCAGCATCTTCTGCGGTATCGGCGAGCGCTGCCGAGAGGGCGAGGAGATCTACCGCGACATGATCTCGGCCGGCGTGCTGGGCAACACGGTCATGGTCTTCGGCCAGATGAACGAGCCGCCGGGCGCCAGATTCCGGGTGGGGCACGCCGCGCTGACGGTGGCGGAATATTTCCGCGACGACATGCACCAGGACGTGCTCCTCATGATGGACAACATCTTCCGATTCATCCAGGCCGGGTCCGAGGTCTCGGGGCTCATGGGACAGCTCCCGTCCCGTCTCGGCTACCAGCCCACCCTGGGGACCGAGCTGGCCGAACTGGAGGAGCGCATCTGCAACACGAGCGCCGGGGCCATCACCTCCATCCAGGCCGTGTACGTTCCTGCGGACGACTTCACCGACCCGTCCGCTTCCCACACCTTCGGCCACCTCTCTGCCTCCATCGTTCTTTCCCGGAAGAGGGCCAGCGAGGGCCTGTACCCCGCCATCGACCTGCTCCAGTCCTGGTCCAAGATGCTCATGGCCCATATCGTGGGCGAGCGGCATTACCGGGTCGCCCAGGAGATCAGGAAGACGCTCACCATCTACGAAGACCTCAAGGACATCATCGCCATGCTCGGCATCGCCGAACTCTCCCGGGAAGACCAGCGCACCGTGTACCGGGCGCGCAGGCTCGAGCGGTTCTTCACCCAGCCGTTCTTCACCACCGAGCAGTTCACGGGCATACCGGGCAGGATGGTGGTCCTTGAGGATACGCTGGTCGGATGCGAGCGCATCCTGAACGACGAGTTCGCCGACCTGCCCGAATCCAAACTCTACATGATCGGATCCATCGACGAGGTACACCGGGATGGACTGTAAGATCCTCCTTCCCTCAGAGGTCTTCCTGCACCGGAAGGTCGACAAGGTGCTGGCCGAGGGGGCCAACGGTTCATTCTGCCTGCTCCCCAGGCACATGGACTTCGTGTCCTCGCTGGTGCCCGGACTCCTGAGCATCACGGAGGAAGGGAAGACACCCGAGTATTTCGCCGTGGACCAGGGGCTGCTGGTCAAGAAGGGCGACGAGGTGCTGGTCTCCACGCGCAACGTCGTGCGCATCCCCAGCCTCGGTCATCTCAAGGCCGTGGTGCAGGAACAGTTCAAGGCCCTCGACGACAAGGAGAAGGCGGCACGCACAGCCGCGGCCAGGCTCGAGGCAAGCATCGTGCGCCGCTTCATGGAGCTAAAAAAATATGGATAAGAAACCCAGACCGGCTCACACCCGCAGGGATGACATCGTGAAGAAGTTCACCAGCGAGGTGGTGAAGAAGGAGAGGCGCAAGATCCGGGGCCTCCAGCAGGAGGACAAGACGGTATGGTTCGGCCTGGGCATGTTCGGCGTGGTGGGCTGGTCCGTGGCCATCCCCACCCTCATCGGCGTGGCCGTGGGTCTGTGGATCGACCGGACATGGCCGAGCCAGTATTCCTGGGCCCTCATGCTGCTCATCCTGGGCGTAACGATGGGGTGCATGAACGCCTGGTACTGGGTTCGCAAGGGCGGCATCGAAAAAGAAGAGCCTTTCGATGATGAAGGGGAGGGCCAGTCTTGAACCAGATACCGGAGACACTTCATCTCATCGTCGCTTTTTCCGTGGGCATGGGACTCGGCGCCTTCTTCTCCCTGCACCTGTGGAGATCCGTACAGCGGCTGACCGGGCCGTCTGGCTTCACCCTTTCCTCGGCGGGGGGCTTCATTGTCCGGATGGCCGTCGTGGTTGCGGGATTCTCGCTGGTCATGGACGGTCGCTGGGAACGGCTGCTGGCAGCCCTGCTGGGCTTCGTGGTGATCCGTGAGGTCATGGTGCGCAGGCTCGGCAGGAAACCTAAGACAACGTAGAGGCAAAGGCATGGAGATACTGAGCCTCAACCAGATCAGCCCCGATCAGGTCATCTTCTTCCAGTGGGGATTCATAAGGATCTCAGCCACCCTGGTCTATACCTGGTTCATAATGGGCATACTCATTGCGCTCGCGCTTCTGGTGGGACGCACGGCCACCTCGGATGTGAAGATGTCGCGCTGGCAGAACCTGCTCGAAGTGGTGGTGGGCGGCATCAGGGAGCAGATCCACGAGGTCAGCCAGGACAACCCGGACCACTACATGGCCTTCATCGGAACGCTCTTTCTCTTCATCGGGCTGTCCAATCTCCTCCTCATCGTTCCGGGCTACGTGGCCCCCACCTCTTCCCTCACCACCACGGCCGCCCTGGCTGTCACGGTTTTCCTGGCGGTCCCCATCTACGGGATCTCGAGAAACAGGCTGGGCTATTTCAAGGAATACTTCCAGCCCACGTTCATCTTCTTCCCGTTCCACGTCATGGGCGAGCTGACACGGACCCTGGCCCTGGCTATCCGTCTCTTCGGAAACATCATG
The DNA here is from genome assembly GCA_025454155.1 of Thermodesulfobacteriota bacterium. Classification (GTDB taxonomy): domain Bacteria; phylum Desulfobacterota; class Desulfomonilia; order UBA1062; family UBA1062; genus MWEI01. Next base: position 3,610 of record JALOOZ010000086.1, on the reverse strand, counting down.
AGCCACGACAAGGTCATCGCCATCCTTCTGGCGGTCACCCCGCTGTTCTTTCCCATCGTCATGCACGCACTGGGTCTGCTCATCGGCATGGTGCAGGCCTACATCTTCTCCATCCTGGCCATGGTATACATAGCCTCGGCCACGCAGGTCCATGAAGAAAAGGCGAACAAGGACAAGCCCTAGAGGTTGAAGGGATAAAACGCACGAAAGGAAGGTATGCTATGGACAGTCTGACCGTAATTGCCTTTGCATCCATCATCACCGCGGGGGTCACCATGGCCATCGGCGCCATAGGGCCGGCCCTGGGAGAGGGTATGGCGGCCAAGCAGGCCGTGAGCGCCATCGCCCAGCAGCCGGACGAGAAGAACACCATCACACGGACCCTGTTCGTGAGTCTTGCCATGATCGAATCCATCGCCATCTACTGCTTCGTCATCTCCATGATCCTCATCTTCGCCAACCCCTTCTGGGACCATTTCGCCAACTTGGCCAAAGGGGGATGATGGATGCACATCGACTGGTTCGTTTTCGCAGCCCAGATCGTCAACTTCCTGATCCTGGTGGGCCTGCTCAAGTTCTTCCTCTACGACCGCATCGTGAAGGCCATGGATGCGCGCCAGGCCGGGATCGCATCCCGGCTGGAAGAGGCCGAGCGGCTCAAGGGCGAGGCCCGGGCGCGCTTTGTCGAACTTGAAGAGAAAAACCAGGAACTCAGGGAGAGGGCTGGGGAGATCCTCAACCAGGCGAACCGGGACGCGGATGCCGAGCGCGGCAGGCTCATGGCCCTGGTCGGCCAGGAGGCCCAGCAGAGCCGGCAGCGCTGGCGCGAATCCCTCCTGAGGGAGCGGCAGGTCTTCTTCGAGGACCTCAGGGCCAAGGCCGGCATGTCCATCCTCACGACCATCCGGCGGATCCTGCAGGACCTTGCCGACGAGGACCTGGAAGACAGAATGGTGCAGGTCTTCACCGGGCTCGTCAGGGGCATCGGCGAGGAGCAGCAGGAGCTCCTCAGGCGTTCCCTGGATTCGGGAACACCACAGATCACCCTGAGGAGCGCCTTCGAGCTGAAGCCCAATCAGCGCCAGAAGATCCTCGATGCCATCGGACCCTATATCTCGAAAGACGTCTCCTTCCGCTATGAGATCTCCCCCTCGCCCCTGTCCGGGATCGAGCTGATGTCGCACGGGTACAAGCTCGCGTGGAGCATCGGGGACCACCTGAGCACCCTGGAGGAGGATTTCAACCGGGTCCTCAAGGAGGAGATACCCGAGGAGATGCCCGCGGAAGGGGTGCACGGCGAGGAGATACGATGAACTGTGGGGCTGCCATCGTGCAATGAAAGGGGTTGTCCATGGAGAACACCGGCGACACAGGGACCTTGAAGAAGTGCCTCGACGATACCATCGAGAAGCTGGACAAGGTGGTTTCCGGGAAGAAGCCGGGGCTCATGCCCGAAGAGGTCGGGGTCGTCACCTTCGTTGGCCGCGGTATCGCCCGGCTGACTGGCCTTGACACCATACGTGCAGAAGAGGTCGTGCGTTTCCCCGGGGACCTGTACGGACTCGTGTTCAACGTGGATGTCGACGAGGTCGGCATCATCATGCTGGACCCGTCCGAGGAGATCAGTGCCGGAGACATCGTTCACCGGACAGGCCGCGTGCTGGACGTCCCGGTGGGCGACGGCATGCTGGGGCGCGTGGTCGACGCCCTGGGAAGGCCCCTGGACAACCTGGGCGAGATACATACGGCCACACGGTTTCCCGTTGAGCGTGAGGCGCCTCCCATCATGCACCGTGACCCGGTCACGGTCCCGCTGCAGACCGGGATCAAGGCCATCGACGCCCTGATCCCCATCGGCAGGGGGCAGCGTGAGCTCATCCTGGGCGACCGCCAGATCGGCAAGACCACCATAACGCTGGACACGATCATCAACCAGCACGACAAGGACGTGATTTGCATCTACTGCGCCATCGGCAAGCAGAGCTCCGACGTGGCTAAGTCCATCGCCGTCCTGAAGGAGCACAACGCCCTTGCCTACTGTGTCGTGGTGGTGGCCTCGGGCGAGGAGCCGCCCGGTCTGCAGTTCGTGGCCCCGTATGCGGCCACGGCCATGGGCGAGTACTTCATGGAGCGTGGCCACGACGTGCTGGTGATCTACGACGACCTCACCCGGCACGCCAGGGCCTACCGCGAGCTGTCGCTCCTGCTGCGCAGGCCGCCGGGACGGGAGGCCTTCCCGGGAGACATCTTCTACATCCATTCACGCATGCTGGAGCGCTCCACCCACCTGCGCAAGGAATTCGGCGGCGGGTCGCTCACGGCCCTGCCCATCATCGAAACCGAGGCCCAGGACATGTCGTCCTACATCCCGACCAACCTCATCTCCATCACGGACGGACAGATCTACCTCTCTCCCAACCTCTTCCAGAAGGGCATCCTGCCCCCCGTGGATGTGGGCAAGTCGGTCTCCCGCGTGGGGGGCAAGGCACAGCTGCCGGCGTTCCGTGCCGTTGCCGGCGACCTGCGCATCGCCTACGCCCAGTTCGAGGAGCTTGAGAGCTTCTCGCGGTTCGGCACCAGGCTCGATGAGGACACCCGCAGGCGCCTGGAGCGTGGCTGGCGGGTCCGCGAAATCCTGAAGCAGCCCCAGTACCGGCCCATTCCCGTGGCGGAGCAGATCGCGGCCCTCACGGCGGTCACCGGCGGGATCCTGGACGAGATTGCCGTGGAGGACATCGCACGGGCCGAGGCCGTGGTGCGCAGCGAGGTTATCAGGCGCCAGGAAAGCATCTGCTCCAGGATATACGAGGGAGGCAAGCTCAGCCTGGACGACTTCAACGCGATGCTGAACGCCGCAAAGGATGCAGTAGACGGGATGACGGGGAAGGTCGATGCAAACCCTTGAGGCGCTGAAGCGCAAGATCAAGAGCACCCAGGACCTGCTGTCCGTGGTCAAGACCATGAAGGCCCTGGCCGCGGTGAGCATCAGGCAGTACCAGCGGGCCGTGGAATCCCTTCTGGACTACGGCAGGAATGTCGAGATGGGCCTGCAGGTGGTTCTCCAGTCCCGGCCCAAGGAGGAGATGGCTACCGGCACGGTCCCCCTTGCACGCATCGGTGCCATCGTGTTCGGTTCGGACCAGGGCCTGTGCGGCCAGTTCAACGCACAGGTGGTCTCCCATGCCCTGGACGAGCTCGACCGGGCAGGGGTCACGTCCGAGAACCGGTACATCCTCACCGTGGGGGAGCGGGTGAAGGATCACGTCATGGCCGCCGGCCAGGAGATCTATGACAACCTCATAAGCCCGAGCTCCACCGCGGGCGTCACCCCCATGGTGCAGGAGATCATGATGATCCTGGAGGAGTGGCACTTCGGGGCCCAGATCCAGCACATCCACCTCTTCTACAACCACTACGTCTCCGGGGCCACCTACCATCCCCACACCCTGCGGCTGCTGCCCGTGGATCAGATCTGGCTGGAAGACATCCGGTCAAGGAAATGGGAGTCCCGTTCGCTGCCCATGTTCACCCAGGACTGGGACGCCCTTTTCCTGTCGCTGCTGAGGGAATACCTCTTCGTGTCCATCTACCGGGCCTTCACCGAGTCGCT
>JALOOZ010000244.1 GCA_025454155.1 Thermodesulfobacteriota bacterium | reverse complement strand
TCACCACGGTCAGCGCGGCTGGCCTGGGCGTCATGCTCGTGGCCTGGTTCGCGGTACCGATGCTGAAGGTGGCTGCCGTGGCGGGCATCACCGCGGTGTTTTCCCTGGCCTTCCCCCAGACGCCCATGGTGGGCTTCGTGGTGGGCGTCATCGGCCTGTCGTACCTCACGAGCACCCAGGAGGGCGAGATGCAGGAGTGGTTCTCGGGCTCCTGGGGATTTGCCAAGCAGATCATGCCCATCCTGTTTGCAGGCGTCCTGGTGGCGGGATTCCTGCTGGGCAGGCCCGGCTATGAAGGAATCATCCCTTCAATGTGGGTGAGTTCCCTCGTAGGGGGCAACTCCCTGTTCGCCAACTTCATCGCCTCGTTCGCCGGCGCCTTCATGTACTTCGCCACGCTCACCGAGGTGCCCATCCTCCAGGGGCTCATGGGCTCGGGCATGGGAAAGGGCCCGGCGCTTGCCCTGCTGCTGGCAGGACCTGCCGTGTCGCTGCCCAACATGCTCGTAATACGTTCCGTCATCGGCACCGGCAAGACGGTGGTGTACGTAAGTCTGGTCATCGTCATGGCGACCTTATCAGGGTTCCTGTACGGGGCCATTTTCTAGAAAGGAGAACACCATGAAGAAACTTCAGATCCTTGGTACTGGATGTGCCAAGTGCATCAAGCTCGCCGCCAACACCGAGGAGGCGGCCAAGAAGGCAGGCATCGATTACGAGATCGAGAAGGTCACGGATATCAATCAGATCATGAAGTTCGGCGTCATGATGACCCCGGCACTGGTCGTGGACGGGAAGGTGAAGGTGGTGGGCAAGGTCCTGCCGCCTGCGGAAATCGAGAACCTTATCAAGGATTGAATCGGAGGATAGTATGGCGGATGAAACCTGTTGTACCCCGACAAGGAAGTGCATGATCCTCGCCTGCTCGGGCGGATCTAACGTGGGGCAGCTTTCCAATCAGGCAGCTGTTGAACTGACGAAAGAGGGTTTCGGATCTATGTACTGTCTGGCAGGAATCGGAGCTGCCATAAGCGGTTTTATGCAGTCTGCCAAAGATGTGGACGAGATGGTGGTGATCGACGGTTGTCCCATCGGCTGTGCAAGGGGTGTTCTAAAAGAGCAGGGGATCCCTGAGAGAAACTATCTTGTGGTCACCGACCTCGGTTTCGAAAAAGCAAAGAAGTTTGATCTTGATCCTCTTGACATACAAAAGGTCAAAGATGCAGTCAGGAAGATGCTCGGACCAGATCCCGTACGTCCTGCCGACGATGCGTGCTGCAGCGGCAGCGATGGAGAATGACCGGTCCTGAACATTCAGCACAGTGATGGATTCCGACGTTTCGTATACAGAACAGAGACACGAAAGGAGCTTGAATGCATAGGGGAGAGAAAGCACGTGCCCTCGGTATGGCTGTCATAATGCTTTCTACTGTTTTTTTAACCGAAGCTGCCTATTCGGAAGATTATTCAAGGTATCCCGAAAAGGGCAGGATCACCCTCATCGACCTGGGGGCAGGTTCATGCATCCCGTGCAAGATGATGACGCCCATCCTGGAAAAGGTGAAGAAGAGTTTCGCGGGCAAGGCCGAGGTCATCGTCATCGACCTGCGGTACGACCGTGACCAGGCCCCACGCTTCCAGGTGAGGGCCATACCGACGCAGGTATTCTTCGACAGGGAAGGCAAGGAGGTCTACCGCCACGTGGGCTTCATGGACGAGAACGCGATTGTGGAGCAGTTCGCCAAGATGGGGGTGAAGTGATGTCGTGTATCGGTTCGAACGGACCGATAGGCTCTGTGATACATGGAGGTGCGTGAACCATGCTTGAATCTTTCTACCTGACCATCAACTCGTGGCTCGTTGGCTCCACCATGTACGCCCTTGTGGGCAGCTTTCTCTGGGGCATGGTGAGCGTCATGCTGAGCCCCTGCCACCTGGGGTCCATCCCGCTCATCGTGGCTTATGTGGGCGGACAGCATGTCCAGGTGAACCCACGGCAGGCGGCCGCCTATTCGGTGGCCTTCTCCATGGGGCTCTTCGTCAGCATCGCGCTCGTGGGCATCGCCTGCGCTCTCCTCGGCCGCATGCTCGGCGACGTGGGCATGTTCTGGGAGGTGCTCATCGGAGGCATCCTCATCTGGGTGGCCCTGGGCATGCTCGGGGTGGAGTCATGCTCCATGTCTGGCAGCATCCTCACACGACTCAACTTCAGGGGGCTCTTCGGCGCCCTGGGGCTCGGGCTTGCCTACGGCATTCTGTCCGGGACCTGCACGTTCGGGTTCATCGCGCCCATCCTGGCCATCATCACGGTCCAGGCCAAGATCGTCACGGGCATAGGACTCATCCTGCTCTTCGCCCTGGGGCACTGCATCCCCATCGTGATCGCCGGGAGCTCCACTGCGGCCGTGAAGGGGGTGCTCGAGAACAGCTCCTGGCAGGGGGCGTCCATCATATTCCGGAAAGGGGCCGGGGTGGTGATCATCCTCCTGGGGTTGTATTTCATAACGGCGCCCTTTGTGAGGGCATTGTAGTGTGAATCCACAAAGGGGTGAACCATGGCAGAAAAGATGATCATTGAAGTCATCGGACCCGGGTGCCCGTTCTGCAGGACACTCTACAAGCGGGTAAAGGAGGTGGTCAGCGAAAAGGGCATCGAGGCGGACGTTCCACACCCTCATCAACAGGGAGAACCCTGCATGATGGAGCGGATCAGACAGGGAATCGTCCAGGCCTTCTGGATGGTGGTTCTGTCAGTCATCACAGGCGCTCTCTTCAACTTGGTGCGGCCTGCGGGCATTCCCTTTGTGGGCGACTGGAGCCCCAAGGCCGTCACCGAGTTGCATGCCGGCGGCCTGGAGATTGTCCACGTCGACAATGCCTTCGCGCTTCTGTCCAAGGAGAAGGCCCTGTTCATCGATTCACGGGAAACGGAGGCATACACGGGCGGGCACATACCTGGTTCAGTGAACATCCCTCCTGAGCAAGCAGCCGAGAGGCTTGAAGAGGTCCGCATTATGCTAAAGACAGGGAAAACCCTTATCGCCTACTGCTACGATGTGGACTGTCCCCTGAGCGCTGACCTGGTAAAGAACCTCCGGGACCTGGGTGTCGGCCCCGTCAAGGTGATGCCAGAGGGCTGGACGGGCTGGCTGGACAGGGGGTATCCCTATGAGTGAGCGTGTACCTGTCTTGAACGGCCTCGTGAAGACACATGCATTCCAGGCCCTTGTGGTGATCATGCGCATCGCGCTGGGTGTCATGTTCCTCTATGCCGGTCTCACCAAGATCGCCGATCCTGCCGGATTCGCCCTGGCGGTCTACAACTACCACATCCTGCCCGCATTTCTGGTGAACATCACCGCCATCATCCTGCCCTGGGTCGAGATCGTTTCAGGGGCATACCTGGTGCTCGGCCTGTGGACTCCGGGCGCCGCGCTCATCGTCTCGGG
>JALOOZ010000085.1 GCA_025454155.1 Thermodesulfobacteriota bacterium | reverse complement strand
CCGTTACCGTCATGGGGGTGATCCCCATGGACGCATCGGTGATCAATGCCATGACCATGCTGTTCAACTAGATGAAGCAGTCTTTCGAAGTGGGAGACATGCTCATCAGGTCGCTCGGTGAAAAGGAGACTGCCATACAGGAGAAACAGCGGCTGATGCTCATGGAAAGCCGAAGGTACAACGCCATCATCAGGAACGCCAACGACCTCATCTTTACCCTGGGTCCCGCCGGGAAGATAACCTTCTGCAACAAGACGTTCAGGGAATACCTCGAGGACAAGAAAACCTCGGTGCTGGGCAGAACCTTCATGGACTTCGTCGTGGAAGAGGACCGTCCGGACCTCGACACGATGGTAGGCAGGGGGTTCAGGAAGGGCGTCCCGGTGAGGCTGGAGGTCAGGCTCAACCTCCTGACCGGGAGGACAGGCATCTTTTCCCTGCTGTGCACACCCCTGGAGGAAGACGGGCGCATCTACGCGCTCTCCGTCATCGGCAGGGACATAACCAACATCAGGTCCATGCAGAGAAGGCTCACCATACAGGCAAATGACCTGAGCCAGATGATGAACGGACTCGCCCATGAGCTGAGAAATCCTCTCACGGTCATCGGGGCATATATCAGGAGACTGGAGCGGGACAAGGGCGAGAAGACACGGAAATGGGAGGAGGCGCTTTCAGGGATCTATTCCTCCATCGGTCGCATTGAGGGAATGATCGAGCACGTGGAGCGCTATGAAAAACTCGTGAGGATGGAGCCGGCATGTTGCCAGGTGGATTTATGCGGCCTTATACGCCAGGCCGTCAGAGAGATCGGCACTACCGTTCCGGTGCGGATACACGCCCCCGATGAACTCCATGCCTTCTGCGATGCAGACCATGTGCGGGTAGCCTTCAGCAGGGTCCTGGAGAATGCCGTGGAGACGGGGACGCCGGAAATCGCGGTCAAGATCACCCGGGACGAGAGCTATGCCTTTGTGGCGGTGAGGGATTTCGGACCGGGCGTGAGGGATAAGGTGCAGACCATTTTCGCCCCCTTTTACTCAACAGACCCCATGAAGACGGGTCTGGGACTCACCGAGGCCCGCATCGCCATGGTGAAGATCCATGGCGAGCTCGAGGTGGTCCGCCAGGCTGAGCCCGGTGCCGTCTTCACCCTCAAGATCCTCCTGGACCGGAGGTTCAAGGGCCGGGACCCGTCCTGAGGTCCTTCGAGGATCATCGGCACCATTCCATCCTTGTTTCAGTATTGCCTCCAAAGTCCCTTGTCGGGTATGCTCATGCGTAGGGTTGCACGTCTGCGCTCTGTTCCGGGAGGTCCATCATGGGCGAGTTCGAGCTGGTGACGGATGGTATCTACCAGGTGGGCGGATCCGACCTGAGCGATTCCTCTGACGCAGCGGTCTATGTCGTTTCGTGCGAATCCGGGCTCATCCTGATCGACTGCGGAGCCGGGAGGGCACCCGAGATAATCGTGGAGAACATGAAGGAGGCCGGGCTCGACCCGAAAACGATCACTACGCTGGTGCTCACCCACTGCCATGTCGATCACATCGGGTCCGTCGAATTCTTCAGGAAGGAATACGGATGTACCGTGGTTGCCCACACCCTCGATGCCGACGCCATCGAATCCGGAGACCCTTCCCTGACGGCAGCGCGCTGGTACGGGACCCGGCTGCCCAGGACGACTGTGGATGTGCGTATCGAGGTTGGGCACGAGGTCATTGCCTGCGGTACCGACGAGCTCCACTGCGTCCATACTCCCGGGCATACACCGGGTTCCATCGCGGCATACATCGACCGCCAGGGAAGCCGGATCCTCTTCGGACAGGACATCCACGGCCCCTTCAGCAGGGAGTTCAGGTCGGACATCGTGCAGTGGCGCATGTCCATGTGGAAGCTCCTGGACCTCAATGCCGATGTCCTGTGCGAGGGACACTTCGGCATATACCGACCGCGGGATCGCGTGGAGAGGTACATCAGGGGCTACCTGGACCAGTATGCCGGGCAGTGAGAACGAAGGAGTATTTAGGGTTTTATAATTAGCCTGCCGGTTCTGAACGAGTTGAACCTGCCGCTGCAGCGGCAGTTTCAACTCGTTCAGAACCGGCAGGACACAACGTGGACGGGTGTGTTTCCCCGATCTTTCCATAACAACCACTTGGAGAGTTCAGAAAAGCGGACTCACGGATTTGAACAAGCCATGGAAAAAATGAATTTCCATCCCCCCTTGACTTCTGCGGCCGATCTAGTATATCCGCCATGCATTGCGCCCGAATCCGGGCGCTCGAAGGATTGCATACATACCGGAAAAGGGGTTGAAGGATGGCACGATCGTATGACATCGCGGTCATACCCGGAGACGGGACAGGTCCTGAAGTGGTGGCCGAGGGCATCAAGGTTCTCGAGGCGGTCGCTGCTGTCGAGGATATCAGGTTCGACTTCACGCACTTCGATTTCGGGGGAGAGCGATACCTGCGAACCGGCGAGATCCTTCCGGAAACCGCCTCCGAGGAGTTGAGAAAGTACCACGCCATCTACCTGGGCGCCATCGGTCACCCGGACGTAAAGCCCGGCATCCTGGAAAAGGGCATCCTGCTGCGTCTTCGCTTCGAGCTGGACCAGTACATCAACCTCAGGCCCGTGAAGCTCTACCCCAATGTGGAGACCCCGCTGAAAGACAAGGGACCCGGGCACATCGACTACGTGGTGGTCCGGGAAAACTCGGGGGGCGTCTACACCGGTGCAGGCGGCATAACCATGAAGGGTACACCCCACGAGGTGGCGGTGCAGGAGATGATCTACAACCGGTTCCAGGTGGAGCGGTGCCTGCGCTATGCCTTTGCATTCACCCGCAAGAGGAACAAGCGGAAGACCCTTGCCCTGGTGGGCAAGACCAATGTGCTCACCTACGTGTTCGACCTTTGGGAGCGGGTCTTCCACGAGATCGGGGAGAATGAGTTTCCCGACATCAAGCGAGAGTACTATCACGTGGATGCCACGTGCATGTGGATGGTCAAGAATCCGGAGTGGTTCGACGTGCTGGTCACCGAAAACATGTTCGGCGACATCATCACCGACCTGGGGGCCATCACTCAGGGCGGGATGGGGATTGCCGCGGGGGGGAACATCAACCCGGGCGGCGTGTCCATGTTCGAGCCCATCGGCGGGTCGGCTCCCAAGTACACGGGGATGAACATCATCAATCCTCTTGCCGCCATCGCCTCGGCACAGATGATGATGGAGACCCTGGGCGAGGACAGGGCTGCGGCCCGCATCGAAGGCGGCATCGTGAAGGCCCTGCAGAACGACATCAAGTCCCTGGCGGCAGGGATGATGGGGATGGGTACGACTCAGGTGGGCGACAGGGTTGCCGAATACGCGTCAGCCTGACGCTCATGAATGATGTTGCCTATTCGGCAGCCGCATAGAGGGCGTCGGCAAAGCCCAGGGCTTCCATGTATATCTGCGGAAGCAGGTCCTGGGAGACCTGAAGGGCACCGGCAAGCCGGTTCACCCTTTCCCACGTTCCTCGCTGGTAACTCACGGCAAGGTCGAGATAGTCGGTCAGAGGGCTTTCCAGTCCGCTCAGGGCATGCTTGATGTCGTCGGCCAGAGGCAGCTTTCTCATGATGGTTTCCATGCTGCTGTTCAGGATCGCATCGATATGGGAAAACAGACCCAGGGTGAAGAGCTGGGACGGATCAGGGGACCTGTGACATACCTTGCCCACCTGCTCGCATATCCTTGCCCGGATGACCGAGCTCTTGATGAGCTCATCCGGCTTGTCCTGGCTCAGCTCGGCCAGGATGATCACGGACAGGAAGCTCCTGATGCCCATTTCACCGAGCATGACGATGGCCTGGCGGATGGACGTGATCTCGTTCCTCCTCCTGAAGAACGGGGAGTTGAGGTAGCGAAGCAGCTTGTACGAGATGCCCACGTCCTGTTCAACGAGCTTCTGCAGCTTGGAGACATCGTAGTCGCCTCGCCTGGCCTCGCCCATGATCCGGATGAGATTCATCTTGAGTGCAGGGATTTCGGTGTCTCTGATGACCTGGGGCTTGCTGAAGAAGTAGCCCTGGAAATAGGAGAAGCCCATCTGGAGGGCCTCCTCGAATTCCTGGGCGGTCTCGACCTTTTCGGCGAGCAGTTTCTTCCCGTTGTCCACGAAACGGCTCGCATAGTCCATGATCTCGTCTTTGGTGCTCTTCATGAAGTCTATCTTGATGATTTGCCCCATTTCGATCAGTGGTTCCAGGCAAGGACTGTATTCGAAATCATCAAGGGCCAGTACGTATCCCCTGTGTATGAACTCCCTGCAGCAGTCGATGAGCTCCGTGTCAGGGATCACGTCTTCGAGGATCTCCAGGGTGGTGATCTCGGGGGGGAGCATCAGGGGGATCTTCTTGACGAGAAGTTCCCTGGGAAAATTGATGTAGGCCCTTTTGCCGCCGGTGAGCTGTTCGACGCCGGTGGTGAAGAAGGTGTTGGAGAGCACCCTGGATGTGGCCGTGTCTCCATCGATGCCCGGGAAGCAGTTCTCCATGCCTCCCCGGAAGAGCAGTTCGTAGGCATGGATCTCCTTTGTCCGGGTAAAGATCGGCTGGCGTGCGATGTAGGTGTCCATGGTCTGTATTCGTTATCGGATACCCAAGCCTTTGTCTTTACTGCAGCCCTTTGAATGTACGGATATTATTTTTCCACTGCCCGGATTGGCTTCTTGACAACCGGGCCGTCCCCCGTTAATCTTGGCCGGTGTTCACTCTCAAGGGAGACGGCATGCCATGAGCCTAACGGAAATCCTGGGGTGGTGCGTTGCCCTGTCGGCTGCAGCGGCGCTCATGAATTTCCTGCTCAAGCAGGTGAGCCGCGAATACGTCAAGAATCTCTCTGCGGCGAATCCGCAGTTTGCGAGCTCATACCGCACCTTCATGCAGTTCATGATACGCAATCACCGGTTTTTCGGCATGGCCGCGGGAGCACTGTTCGCGGTCCATGTCGGTGCGGTGCTGAGCAGCGGCGTATCCTCGTTCACCGGGATCGCTGCGGGCATCCTTCTGCTGATCGTGTCGGGGCTCGGGGCGTACGGCTTCTACATCAGGAAGAATCCCCGGGGAAAGTGGATCCATGCCCACCGGGGGGTCGCTTTTCTTCTGACCATGGCAGCGATCGCCCACATCTTCTTCAAGGCCGCCATCTACCTTCCGGCCTAGAGCCGCTCATCGGCCGCGAACCTCAAGGAAAGTCGCATCGTTAAAGCCGCAACCATCTGTTGACAGGGTGAAGTATCTGTGTTCTACATGTACCTTACCGTTGAAACAAGGGGTGAAGCACATGGAAGAGACAGATCTGCAGCTCATTCGCAAGCTCATCCCCAAGGACAAGGAACTCAAGAGGCTTTGGGATGAGCACCTCGACTATGAGGAGAAGCTTGATCAGCTCAACAAGCGGAGATACCTGAGCACCGAAGAGGAGATGCGGCGCAAGGAGATCCAGAAGCTCAAGCTTCACGGAAAGGACAGGATCGAGGAGATTCTGCGCAGGTACCGCGACGAACAGTAGGGACATACCATTGGGTTCTGTATTGCATTGAAATCACGGAGTTTCAGGATCAGGTGAGCATGAAGAAGATAACAGGAGCATACGCTTTCATCGAGGCGCTGCGGTGCGAGGGCGTCAAGCACGTCTTCGGGTATCCGGGCGGGGCAGTGCTGGATATTTTCGACGCCATCATGGACGCGCCGGACATCCAGTTCATCCTCTCCCGCCACGAACAGGGTGCGGTCCATGCTGCGGACGGTTACGCACGTGCCAGCGGGAGGGTCGGGGTGGCCCTGGTCACCTCGGGTCCGGGTGCCACGAACACGGTGACCGGCATCGCCACGGCATGCATGGACTCCATCCCCATCGTGGTGTTCTCCGGCCAGGTGTCCACGAACCTCATCGGCAACGACGCCTTCCAGGAGGCCGACACCGTGGGCATAACCAGGCCATGCACCAAGCACAACTACCTGGTCAAGGACTGCGAGGAGCTTCCCATGGTCATCAAGGAGGCCTTCTACATCGCATCCACCGGCAGGCCGGGCCCGGTCCTGGTGGACATCCCCAAGGACGTCATGCGGGGACTCATCAGCTTCAAGTACCCCGACAAGGTCTGTCTGGAGGGGTACTGCCCCACTTACAAGGGCCACCTGGGGCAGATCAAGCGCATCCTGGGCACCATCCTCAAGAGCAGACACCCGGTCATCTATGCCGGAGGCGGCGTGGTGCTCTCGAACGCCTCGGCCGAGCTCTCCGCCCTGGCAAGGCAGCTGCACATCCCCGTGACCACAACGCTCATGGGGCTGGGTGCCTTCCCGGCCGACGACCCGCTGTGGCTCGGCATGCTGGGCATGCACGGCACCTATGCGGCCAACATGGCCGTCACCGAGGCGGACTGTCTCGTTGCCATCGGTGCGCGCTTCGACGACCGGGTCACGGGCAAGATCGACGAGTTCGCACCCAGGGCCAGGATCATCCATATCGATATCGATCCCACCTCCATCAGCAAGAACGTGCAGGTGGACCTCCCGGTGGTGGGCGACTGCAAAGGCGTACTCACCGACATGCTCGAAGAGCTCAGGGACAAGCAGCACGATGTGAACGAACTTCATCATGGTGTACAGCCCTGGCTGGACCTTCTGGAGCAGTGGAAGCGGGATCATCCGCTCCGCTACGAGCAGGGCACAGGACTGAAGCCCCAGTACGTTATCGAGAAGATCAACGAACTCACCCCGGATGATGCCATCATCTCCACCGAGGTGGGGCAGAACCAGATGTGGACTGCCCAGTTCTACAGGTTCAAGGCTCCACGGCTTTTCCTCACCTCCGGCGGGCTGGGCACCATGGGCTACGGCTTCCCTGCCGCCATCGGCGCCCAGGTGGCATTTCCCGAGCGGACGGTCATCGACATCGCTGGCGACGGATCCATCCAGATGAATATCCAGGAGCTCGCCACGGTGGTCCAGTACAACCTGCCGGTCAAGGTCATGATCATCAACAACGGGTTCCTCGGCATGGTGAGACAGTGGCAGTCGCTCTTCTACAAGGGCAGATACTCGCACACCTCCATGGCCGTGTCCCCGGACTTCGTGAAGCTTGCCGAGGCTTACGGCGCCCGCGGGCTGCGCGTGGAGAACACGGCCGATGTGGAGGATGCCATCCGACAGGCCCTTGCCATCAAGGGGCCGGTCTTCGTGGACTTCCGCGTGGAGCCCGAGGAAGACGTCTACCCCATGGTGCCGGCCGGAGCACCCATCAACAACATGCTTCTCGTGTGAGGTCGCTCATGAGCATGAAGCACGCCATATCCATACTCGTCGATAATCAGGCCGGCGTCCTGTCCCGGGTGGTCGGTCTTTTCTCGGGACGGGGGTTCAACATCGAGTCCCTGTCCGTGGCTCCCACCCTGGACCCTACCAAGTCGAAGATGGTCATCACCACCACGGGCAACGAGCAGGTCCTCGAGCAGATCAAGAAGCAGCTCAACAAGCTGATCAACGTCATCAAGGTGGTGGATTACCTGGACAAGGACTATGTCGAGCGGGAGATGATCCTCATCAAGGTCAAGGCAAAAGAGCAGACCCGGACCGAGGTGCTGCGCATATCGGAGATCTTCCGTGCCAAGGTGGTGGATGTTTCACCCGCTTCCTACACCCTTGCCTTGACGGGCGACCAGGACAAGCTCAAGGCATTCATAGAGCTGTTGAACCCGGTGGGGATCATTGACTTCGTCCGCACCGGCACCATCGTCATGGAGAGAGAAATGCAGGCAAAGAGGAGGACTGATTCATGAAGGTGTACTACGACAGGGACGCCGATCTCGAGCTGATCAAATCCAAGAAGGTCGCGATCATGGGCTACGGTTCCCAGGGATTCGCCCATTCCAATAACCTGAAGGATTCAGGGGTGAACGTGGTGGTGGGTCTGCGGCAGGGCAGCCCTTCAGCGGCCAAGGCGAAGAAGGCCGGGCTCAAGGTCATGACGCCGTCCGAGGCGGCGAAGTGGGCTGACGTGGTCATGATGCTCATCCCCGACGAACTCCAGGCCTCCGTCTACAGGAGCGAGATCGCACAGCACATGAAGAAGGGGAAGTACCTTGTTTTCGCCCACGGGTTCAATATCCATTACGGCCAGATCACTCCGCCCGAGGGCGTGAACTGCTTCATGGTGGCCCCCAAGTCCCCCGGTCACATGGTCAGGTACGAATACACCCAGGGCCGCGGCGTACCCATGCTCATCGCCATCCATGCCGACCCTGCAGGAGACACGAGGAAGCTCGCTCTGTCCTATGCGAAGGCCATGGGCGGCGGCAGGGCGGGCATACTGGAGACCACCTTCAAGGAGGAGACCGAAACCGACCTCTTCGGGGAGCAGGCGGTCCTCTGCGGAGGTACCACCGCGCTTATCCAGGCCGGATTCGAGACCCTGGTGGATGCCGGATATGCTCCGGAGATGGCCTACTTCGAGTGTCTGCACGAACTCAAGCTCATCGTTGACCTCATCTACGAGGGGGGCATCTCGAACATGCGCTACTCCATCAGCAACACGGCCCAGTACGGCGACATCACCCGCGGGCCGGTCCTCGTGGACGGGGAGGTGAAGAATCGGATGAAGCGGATCCTCGCCGATATTCAGGACGGCAGTTTCGCCAGGGAATGGATCCTGGAGAACATGGCGGGGAGACCCCGCTTCAACGCACTGACGAAGAAGGGCGAGGAGCATCCCATCGAGTCCACCGGCGCCAAGCTCCGCTCAATGATGCCATGGATCGGCAAGGACAAGAAGGTGGACAAGAAGCTGAACTGACACGGAGGCGAAGACGTGAACATACGCAGAGAGGGGTACCCCTTCATAGCGGCGGCATCCGCCTTGTTCTTCCTGATCTTCATGGCAGGCGGCCTGGTGGTGCGTATCCTGGGGCTCGTCCCGGTTCTGTTCGTCACCTGGTTCTTCCGGGACCCGCAACGCAGCGTGCCGGCCGGTGAGGGCCTCGTGGTCTCACCCGCGGACGGGACGGTGCTGGAGATCTACGAGACCGAGGAGGAGAAGGTGGGGCCCTGCACCAAGGTGGCGGTCTTCATGTCGGTGTTCAGCGTGCACGTGAACCGGGTGCCTGTTTCGGGCACGGTGGTGGACGTACGCTACAAGCCGGGGGCATTCCGCGTGGCAAGCCTGGGCAAGAAGACCGAGGCCAACGAGAGGATGACAACCTACATCCAGACGGACCATGGCGTTTTCAGGGTGGACCAGGTCGCCGGCCTCGTCGCACGCAGGATCATATGCTGGCTGACCCCGGGGGACAAGGTGGTGCAGGGAGAGCGGTTCGGGCTCATCAGGTTCGGCTCCCTCCTGGAGATCTGGCTCCCCAAGGAATATGGAGTCGCCTGCAAACGTTCAGACAAGGTCCTTGCAGGAAGCACCATCATCGGAAGGAGGATCTCATGAAAAGAAGGCGTGAACTCAGTGAAGAGAAGAAGAAGCGCTCGGTCCCGTTCCTGCCGAACTTCATCACCACCATGAGCCTGTTCTGCGGCTTCTATTCCATCATGTTCTCCCTCAAGCGGGACTTCCACTGGGCGGCCATCCTCATCCTCATCGCCGGCTTCATCGACGGGCTCGACGGGAGGGTGGCCCTGTCATCGCCTTCGGCGTGGCCCCTGCCATGATGGTCTACCTCTGGCAGCTCAACGCCTTCGGCAGGCTCGGCTTCATCGCCACCTTCCTGTTCGTGGCATGCGGCGCGCTCAGGTTAGCACGTTTCAACGTGGACACCTCGGGGTCCCTGACCAACTTCACCGGACTGCCCATCCCTGTGGCGGCGGCAGGGGTTACGAGCACCTACCTGCTGACCGAGGAGGTCACCAGGATGATCGGCCCGCTCCCTGCCCTGGCCCCGGTTGCGGTGCTCATGGGCGTCTATGTCCTCTCCTTTCTCATGGTGAGCAGCATACCCTACCCGAGCTTCAAGCACGTGCACTACATCAAGGCCCACCCGTTCCAGCTGCTGGTCGCAGGGGTCCTGCTGCTCGTGGTCGTGGCGCTGGCGCCGGAGCTCATGCTCTTTGCCCTCGCCATGACCTTCATCGTGGGAGGGGCGATCTGGAGCGGCGTTCACTATGTCATTCAGGCCAGAAGAGAGAAGAAAGTCGAAAAGGGTGGAACACATGAAGGGATCACAGGACAGGATCATCATATTTGACACGACGCTGCGGGACGGAGAGCAGTCCCCGGGCGCCAGCATGGACGTGCACGAAAAGGTGCTGGTGGCCAAGCAGCTCGAGATCCTCGGGGTGGACAAGATCGAGGCGGGCTTTCCCATATCGTCTCCCGGTGACTTCGACGCGGTGCAGGCCATTGCCGGGGAAATCGTGAAATCGTCCATCGTGGGGCTGTGCCGGGCCAAGGACGACGACATCCAGGCCGCATGGGACGCGATAAAAGAGGCGAAGATGCCGTGCATCCACACCTTTATCGCCACCTCGGACATCCACCTGAAGTACCAGCTCCGCATGGGCAGGGACGAGGTCCTCAAGTCCGTGGAGCACTCGGTGAGCCTGTGCAAGTCCCTGTGCCCTGACGTGGAATTTTCCGCCATGGACGCCACGCGCTCCGACTGGGATTTCCTTGCGGAGGTCTACACAACGGCCATTGCCTCGGGCGCCACGACCATCAATGTACCGGACACGGTGGGTTATACGAACCCCCAGGAATTCTTCAACCTCATCACCCACCTGAAGAAGGGGGTCAAGGACATCGGGAAGGCGGTGATCAGCGTGCACTGCCACAACGACCTCGGCATGGCGGTGGCAAACTCGGTCTCAGCGGTCATGGCAGGTGCACGCCAGATCGAGTGCACCATCAACGGCATCGGCGAGCGTGCAGGAAACACCTCCCTCGAAGAGGTGGTGATGATCTTCAACGTGCGCAAGGACCTCTACGGCGTGATGCCCAACATCGACACCACCCAGATCTACCCCACGAGCAGGCTCGTCACCCACATCACCGGCATACCGGTGCAGCCCAACAAGGCCATCGTGGGGGCAAACGCCTTTGCGCATGAGTCGGGAATCCACCAGGACGGCTACCTCAAGGAACGCTCCACCTACGAGATCATGACCCCCGAGGCCGTGGGGCTCGGCATGAGCAACCTCGTGCTGGGCAAGCACTCGGGCAAGCACGCGCTGACCAAGCGCCTCGAATCGCTGGGATACCGCCTCGACGAGAAGGATGTCAGGAAGGTCTTCAGGCGTTTCAAGGAGATCGCCGACAAGAAGAAGGAGATCTTCGACGAGGACATCGAGGCCATCGTGCTGGAAGAGATATACCGCGTGCCCGACAAGTACGTGCTCAAGAACGTGGTGGTCAATTCCGGAACGGTGGTGGTGCCCACGGCAACGGTTCAGCTGGCCGTGGACAACAAGATCCTCCAGGAGGCGGGGTTCGGAAACGGACCCGTGGACGCCCTGTACAAGACCATCATCAAGATGGCGGGGATCGACGTGGAGCTCAAGAGCTTCACGGTCAAGGCCATCACCGGCGGCACCGATGCCCAGGGCGAGGTGACCATCGAGCTCACCGACAAGGGAAGGACGGCTGTGGGGCAGGGCTCGGACCCGGACATCCTCGTGGCATGCGCCAGGGCACTGGTGAACGCCATGAACCGCATGGAGTTCCTCAAGACAAACAAGACGAAGGTATCACCGTACCTCTAGGAGAATCCGCCCGTGGGAATGACCATTGCCGAGAAGATCCTGGCCGCACATACGCAGACGGCGGGGTTCCAGCCCGGAGACATCATCAAGGTGGATGTGGACGTGGCGCTGGCCAACGACATCACGGCGCCCATCGCCATCCAGGAGTTCAGGAAGAGCGGCCAGGCCCGCATCGCCCACCCGGACCGGGTGGTGTTCGTGCTCGACCACTTCACGCCCACCAAGGACATCGCATCGGCCAACCAGTGCAAGTACGTCCGCGATTTCGCCCTCGAGCAGGAGATGGAGCACTTCTTCGACGGCGGCGAGGCGGGCGTGGAACACGCCCTGCTTCCAGAAAAGGGCCTGGTCCTGCCCGGTGACCTGGTCATCGGAGCCGACAGCCACACCTGCACCTACGGCGCGCTGGGTGCCTTTGCCACGGGCGTGGGCAGCACCGACCTGGCGGCGGCCATGGTCACGGGTCAAGCCTGGATGAAGGTGCCCTCCACCCGGAAGTTCGTGTTCAAGGGTGTACTCGGGCCCTGGGTCGGCGGCAAGGACCTGATCCTGTACCTGATCGGGAAGATCGGCGTGGACGGCGCCCTGTACAGGGTCATGGAGATGGAAGGCCCTGCCATATCGGCACTGCCTCTTTCCGACCGGCTGAGCATGTCCAACATGGCCATAGAGGCGGGGGGCAAGGCCGGAATCATCGCGGCCGACGCTAAGACCCTGGACTATGTGAAGCCCCGGGCCACCAGGCCGTATACGGTCTATCAGAGCGATCCGGATGCCGTGTATGAGTCTGTCACGACCTTCGACTGCACCGACATCGAACCCCAGGTGGCATTCCCTCACCTGCCCGAGAACGCAAGGCCCGTGAGCCAGGCAGGGGATGTGAGGCTCGACCAGGTCGTCATCGGTTCGTGCACCAACGGGCGCATCGAGGACCTGCAGGTGGCGGCCAGGATCATCAGGGGGCAGAAGGTGGCCAAAGGCCTGCGCTGCCTGATCCTGCCGGCAACACCATCCGTGTTCCGCCAGGCGTCCAGGGAAGGCCTCATCGACATCTTCCTCGATGCAGGCGCCATCGTGGGCCCGCCCACGTGCGGTCCATGCCTGGGCGGCCACATGGGCATCCTGGCCAAAGGCGAGAAGGGCCTTGCCACCACGAACCGCAACTTCGTAGGCCGCATGGGCGACCCCGCCAGCGAGGTCTACCTCTGCGGGCCTGCCGTTGCCGCGGCTTCGGCCGTCACGGGCAGGATATCCGCCCCGCAGGAGGTGGTGAAGTGATCTTCAAGGGCAAGGCATACACCTTCGGCAGCGACGTGGACACGGACGCCATCATCCCGGCCCGCTACCTCAGCACCTCGGACCCTGACGTGCTCAAGCTGCACTGCATGGAGGATGCGGACCCCGAGTTCCCGAACAAGGTGAAACCCGGTGACATCATCGTGGCGGGCAAGAACTTCGGCTGCGGCTCGTCCCGGGAGCATGCCCCCATAGCCATCAAGGCGGCGGGTGTGGGCTGCGTCATCGCGTCGAGCTTCGCGCGCATCTTCTTCCGCAACAGCTTCAACATGGGCCTTCCCATCTTCGAGTCGGACGAGGCCTCAGGGGCCATCAGGGGGGGGGACATGGTGGAGGT
This sequence comes from Thermodesulfobacteriota bacterium, assembly GCA_025454155.1. Taxonomy (GTDB): domain Bacteria; phylum Desulfobacterota; class Desulfomonilia; order UBA1062; family UBA1062; genus MWEI01. Next base: position 3,147 of record JALOOZ010000085.1, on the reverse strand, counting down.
GGACGCGGACAGCGGCGTGATCAGGAATCTGACCACGGGCGCCCGGTTCCAGGCCAAACCCATCCCGTCCTTCATGCAGGAGCTCATCGCCGACGGCGGGCTCATGGAGCACATCAGGAAGCGGGGCAGCATCTAGACGGGCTTCGGTCTTCACTCCTCCACGGAGCTGATCTGGACGAGATAGACATTGTGAGCGAACAGCCTGTGGGGCCGCTTCGACGTCTTTTCACCGAGGGTGCACGCGCCTTTGCGGATGACCCCCCGGGGGCTGTGGATGCTGAGCGATGAGTCGAGGAGCTTCATGGTCCGGTCCGTGACCTTCTCGACGCAGGTCCAGTGCCCCTCCTCCCCGTCGATGCCGTCGAAGTTGTAGTCTATGATGGCCACACACCTCCCGTCGCATTCTTGGAAGCAGGTCCGCAGGCGGTCCCAGTATTGATTGAGGGTCGCAGGCCTCCATTTACCCTGGAGGGGGCGGGTCCACGTGAGGGAGAGTCCCCTCTTCGCGAGGAAGGCGCGGCTTGTCCTGAGCAGCAGGGAGATGTCGTGGACATTCGTGCCTTCCCAGATGAATTCGATGGGTGTCCCGTTCTTCGTCTTTCTCCGATGGTTCCGCTTGTACAGGGTCCGGACGAGGTCCTTGAACAGGATGGACAGGTCGTTGGTGGAGAGGCGGTTCTGCACCAGGACCGATATGCCGTTCACGAGGGCATAGATCCCGCAGAGGCCGTCCATCTTTCCCTGGTGGAGTGGATTTCGCATGATTTACCCGAGCCGCATCATTCTAGTACAGACTGAGGAAGAGGGGAAGGGGGTTCATAACAACTCGATATGTTTGCATAAAACGATAAGTCCTCGTCATGGTTAAGCTTTTTCCGGGGTGAACAGAGATCGCAGGGTATCACCCCGCTGCTCTAGTATTCTGCTCTTCGTGCAACAGGCCCGTGATGGGGTGAAATATAGGAAAACGCTCCTGCCTGTCAATGGGAATAGCCGCCATCTCCATTTACTATTAGTGCCGGCCCCTATTTTCTGCTAATAAACACAGACGGATATGTCCGGAGGCATCCCATGCCGTCAGGGTTGAAAATCGCCGTTCTCGAACCCACCGAGCTGGTGGGTGCCGAGATCGTGAAGATCCTCGAGGAGCGTAGCTTCCCCCTCGCAGAGCTCGTGCTGCTTGGCAGCCGAAGGGCAGCCGGCGGGCATCTCGATTTCCGGGGTGAACGGCTGCCGGTTCGCGTCCCCGACAGCGCATCATTCAAGGGGGTGGACCTGGCCTTCTTTTCCTGCAGCAAGGCCTTGAGCGGTGAGTTCACGGGGGCCGCCAGGGCTTCCGGGGCGGCCGTCATCGATCTGAGCTCACGCCATGCCCTCCAGGATAACGTCCCGCTTGTGGTCCCGGAGGTCAATGCGGAAGCCATCGGGCAGAATCCCGGCATCATAGCGTCCCCGAAGGCGGCGAGCATCCAGCTGGCCCTGACCCTTTCCCCCATCCACAAGGCCGCTCGGATCAGGCGTATCACGGTGACCACCTTTCATGCGGTCTCCGAGATCGGAGGTATGGCCATGGACGAGCTCACCGGCCAGGTGAGAGACCTCTTCTGCTTCCGCGAGATCAGAGGGGGTATCTTTCCCCAGCAGATGGCATTCAATGTGCTGCCCGTGGTCAGTCAGTTCACCGAGGGCGGCTATACCGAGGAAGAACTCCTTATCGCCACCGAGGTCCGCAAGATCCTCGGAGACAAGGATCTTCGCATGAGCGTGACGTCCATACGGATGCCGGTCTTCTACTCGCACGGGGCAGCGGTGAACCTCGAGACCATGAGGAAGATAGGCCCCGCAGAGGTTAGGGGGATCCTCGAGAAGGCACCGGGGCTGACCGTAGAGGATGAACCCGCCAAGGGCATCTACCCAACGCCCATCCATGCCGCCGGCATGGACGAGTGCCTGGTGGGAAGGATACGCGAGGACCTCGGGCACGAAAACGGGATTGCCCTCTGGGCCGTGTGCGACAACATCCGCAAGGGCTCAGCCCTGAACGCAGTGCAGATCGCCGAACACCTCTTCAGGACGAGGGCATGATATGCCCCGGTCAGCCATGAGGCAGGGACGGCCATGAAGATGACCGTGGGTCACTATCTTCCACGCGACTCCGTGGTCCACAGCCTGGACCCGAGGGTCAAGCTCTTTCTCATGGCCGCGGGAATAGGGGTGTCGTTCAATCTTGAAAATCCGGCGTCACTGGCGGTGTTTGCGCTGTCTCTGGCCTTCCTCACCAGGCTCTCCAGGATCCCAGCGAAAGGCATCTCCGCTGGCCTTGCCCCTTTTGTGTGGCTCTTCGCCATCACAGCCATGCTCCACGTGTTCATGACACCCGGAGATCCCCTCTTCATCCCCTACGCAACCAGGCAGGGCCTCGAGGGAGGCCTCCGCGTGGGCTGCCAGCTGGTGATGGCCATCTGGGTGTCTACCCTGACCACCCTGACCACCACCCCCCTTGACACCGTCTGGGCCCTTGAATGGTACCTGAAACCCCTGAAGTACATGAATGTCCCCACCGACGAGATCGCCCTGGCCGTGATGCTGGCCATCCGCTTCATACCGCTGCTCTTCGAAGAGACCGACCGGGTCATCAAGGCCCAGAAGGCACGAGGGGTGGATCTCGAATCGGGAGGGCCCGTGCGCAAGGTCAGGGCTCTGATCCCGGTGCTCGTCCCCCTGCTGCACAGCGTGTTCCGCAGGGCAGACGATCTGGCCGTGGCCCTGACCCTGAGGGGGTATGCACCGGGCATCACCAGGACCCGCATGAAGGCGATGCGGATACGGTTCCAGGACATGGTGGCGCTGGCGCTCACATCAGCATTCTTTGCCGCACTCATCTTCGTGGTGGAGGGAATCGATTGTCAGGAGATGCTTTTTTTTGTATAACAGGGTAGAGCTCAATGATTGCTGGTGCCATGCAACGATGTTTTCACACATCTTCAGGAGGCAGACATGTCCGACGGACTCGATGTCGTCATCGTTGATGACGAGCAGCACGTATGTGAAGTGCTGGCTGAAACCATAAAGAAATTTTACACCTGGGGCGAGATACTCACCTTCAACGATTACAGAAGCGCCTCAGACTACTGCCTGTCCCGAGAC
>JALOOZ010000084.1 GCA_025454155.1 Thermodesulfobacteriota bacterium | reverse complement strand
CGTCTCGCTCACCTTCGATAGAATCCCCCGGGAGGTCGTCTTCAAGGCAAAGCTCTGCGTGCTCGATTACCTTGCGAATATCTACGGCTCGCTCGAGCTCGAAGCGGTGAAGGCCGTGGCGGAGCATGTCAGGACCCTCGGCGGGCCTGAACAGGCGACTGCATTGGGCTGCGGCTTCAGAACCGGCATTCAGAATGCCGCATTCCTCAACGGCACGACGGCAGAGGCCATCGAAGCGCAAGACGGGCTGCGTTTCGGCGGCAACCATCCAGTCTCCGCGGTGATGCCTGCAGTGTTTGCCCTGGCTGAGGCGGGCGGCAACGAAGGGCACGAAATCCTCACCGCCATCGTAGCGGGCTATGAGGCGGCCAGCAGACCAGCGGCTGCCATGCATCCGTTTCACACCCTTTCGGGCTTCCTGCCAACCGGCACCTGCGGTGCCTTCGGTGCCGCGGCGGCGTCCGCGAAACTCATGGGGCTGAACAGGGAAGGCATGCTCAACGCGCTCGGGAATGCGGGTTATCTCCTCCCGCTGTCCATGGCCGAGCAGCTCATGGGCGGGTTCACCATCAAGATCGTTCAGGGCGGCCAGGCAGCCAGCGCCGGCATCATGGCGGCAGGCCTCGCCAGGGCGGGCATCACCGGCTGTCCACAGGTGCTCGAAGGCTCTGAGCTCAAGGGAGGGTTCACCCAGATCACCGTTCGCGGCGATCCCAAATGCGAGCGCATCGTCGAAGGGCTGGGGGATCACTTTTCCCTTTCAGACGTCTATTTCAAGCCCTATGCGGCCTGCCGGCATACCCATGGAGCGGCCGAGGCTGCCCTTGGCCTCGTGAAGGACCACGCCTTCGAGGTCGATGACATAGAAGATGTCGAAGTGGATACCTACGGCATAGGGGTCATCGCCGTCGGGAACAATATCCCTGAGAACGGCACCTTTGTCTCCGCGCAGTTCTCCATACCCTATGTGGTGGCCGCCTGCCTCATGGACAGGAAGTTCGGCCCGGCGCAGCTCACGGAAAGGCGGACCACCGACCCCGCTATCCTCGCCCTCTCGAAGAAGGTGAGGGTCAGGGCAGACGACGAGCTGAACAGGGTCTACCCCGAGAAGACCTCGAGCCGGGTCACCATCCGACTCAAGGATGGGACCTCCCGGATGAAGCAGGTGGACATTCCCAAAGGCGATCCCCGTACACCTATGGGCGTCTACGATATCTCCGACAAGCTCAAGGAATATGCCGGCGCGAGGAGCAGGGAAAAAACCGGGAACATCATCGAGATGGTCATGAAGCTCGAATCCCTGGGATCCATACACGAGCTGGCCGCATTGATCTAAAAACCTCATAAGGAGTTGGCATGGATTTCAACCTGACGGACGAACAGAGAATGCTCATCGACACATTGCGCACCATGGGCGAACGAGAGAAGTTCAGAGACCTCGCGCAGCAGATCGATGCCTCCGCCCAGTTCCCCTACCACCTGATACCCAAGTATGCCGGGATGGGGCTTCTCGGCATGACCCTTTCCCCCGCTTACGGGGGCGGCGGCCAGCCGGGCATCAATGCCGTGCTTGCCATCGAGGAACTCGCCAAATACAGCCCCATGATCGCAGCCCCGGTCTTCGAATCCAATGTGGGTCCGGTTCGGGTCATAGACCTCTTCGGTACGGAGGAACAGAAGAAGGCCATCATCCCCGGCGTGTGCAGGGGAGAGTTGAGCGTATCAGTATGCATGACAGAGCCCGAGGCCGGGTCCGACCTGACATCGCTGGCCACCCATGCCGCCCGGGACGGCGACGACTTCATCCTCAACGGCCGCAAGACCTTCATCACGGGCGGCGGGCACGCAAGCCATTACATGGTCTACACCCGCTTCGGCGACATCAAGGGGTACAAGGGGATCGGCGGCCTTCTCGTGGAGAAAGGTATGCCCGGCTTCAGCTTCGGCAGGCAGGAAGATTTCATGGGACTGCGCGGGATGCCTTCGTGCGATCTCATCTTTGAAGACGTGAGGGTGCCCGGGACGAACCTCGTGGTCAGACCGGGCGAATTTGTGAATCTCATGTCCACCTTCGACATAGAACGCTGCGGCAATGCCGCAATGTGCCTGGGAGTGGCCAGCGGAGCCATGGAGGCGGCGCGCACCTATGCCATGGAGCGCCATGCCTTTGGCAGGCCCATATGTGACTTCCAGGCGATCCAGTTCATGATCGTGGACATGGCCATGCGACTCGATGCCGCCCGTCTCCTCGTCTATCGCGCCGCATCAGGCGCGGGACAGGGTCTACCATCCATCTACGAGGCATCCATGGCCAAGTGCTATGCCAATGAGATGGTCATCGATGTGACGAACACCGCCATGCAGGTTTTCGGCGGCTACGGCTACAGCAGGGAATTCCCGGTCGAGCGCATGCTCCGAGACGGAAGGGCCTGGTGCGTGGCGGGGGGTACTGTGCAGATGCTCCGCATCACCCTGGCGAGCTTCCTTTTCGGCCGCCGCTTTGACCAGAGAAAATCGAACTGAAATGTGAGGGGGGATTGCTATGGGACAGTATTACAAGGATGCAGAGGACCTCTACAGAATCTACGGCTACTTCATGGACCGGATCCTCAAGGACGAGAAGATAGGGACCAAGATGGCCAAGGCCGGGATCATCATCAAGTTCATCTATACAGACCCCGACTCTGAAATCACCATCGACCTGAAGAATCCTCCTGTCAGACCGGGATACCATGGGAACTACCACCTGGGACCCTGCGAGCTCAAGGAGGATGTATGGTCGAAACAGGCGGCCGACTTCTCTCACTCATTCTGGCACGGACACGAGAACCCCATAGCTGCCGTGACCAAAGGCAGGGTGAAGCAGGGCGGCAACATCGTGGCCATGATGAAGCTCCTTCCTGTGGTGAGACCGGCTTTCCAGATGTTTCCCGTCATATTGAAAGAAATGAACCTGGAGCACCTCATCATCAAGAAATGACCGGGGAAGTCATCCCCTCTGCATCCCCAGCTCCAGCCTCCTCACCGCCAGCGAGCAGGCAAAGGTCACGATGAAGTACATGGCGGTGATGGTGATCCATATCTCGAAAGTCCGGTAGGTCGACGACATGATCTCCATGCCCTGGAAGGTGAGCTCCTGGATGGAGATGACCGAGACGATGGCCGAGTCCTTGATGGTGGAGATCACCTGGCCGGCCAGAGGGGGCAGGATGCGGACTATGGCCTGAGGAAAGATGACGTGCCGTAGCTGCTGCCACCGGGTGAACCCCAGGGCACCGGATGCCTCCCACTGCCCACGCTCGATGGACTGTATGCCCCCGCGCACGATCTCCGTGATGTATGCCCCCTCATAGAGCGCAAGCATGACCACCGCCGATGCGAATACCGGCAGCTTGGGTACGGGCGCACAGCAGCGGGCGAGGAAATCCTGGGTCCCTGGACTGAGCGAGCGGAGCAGGCCTTCGATGCCGACGGCCCTGATGACCTGGTCGCTGATGAAGTAGTAGACGATGAACACGAGAACCAGGGGCGGCATGTTCCGGATGAGCTCCACGTAGGTCCTGCCCACCATGCGGCGCAGCAGGCTCCTGCTGTTCCTGAACAGGGCCATGAGGGTCCCGATGGGCGTGGCGAGGAGGGTGGCCCAGATACTGAGCTTTATCGTGGTCATGAACCCGAGGATCAGGAGATTGGGAACCCACCTCCCCTGGTCCTTGTCGTGATAGAAGAGGAACTGGGGGATGACCCCCCAGTTCCAGTTATACCGCAGGTCCACCCTGACCCGGTGCACGACCCAGATGGTACAGGCGGCAATGCATCCCAGAATGACCAGATCAAGCACCCTGAACCTCAGCCTTCTCTTCATGCGTGTACCCGTATTACTCGATGAGATCCTTCCACCCCTTGGTCTCGAACCAGTAGTGTTTCCGCTCCTTGAGCCAGCCCTCGGACTCCACCACCATGATCCAGCTGTTGAGGAAGTTCAGCGTGTCCACGTCCCCCTTGCCGACGGCAAACCCGATGGGCTCCCGGGTGAAGTCCTCCTTGAGCGGCAGGAACAGCTTGTCCGGGTATTCGATGGCCTGGAATGCGGGCAGCGGAGCCGAGGCCACCAGTGCATGCACACGGGAGTTGAGCAGCTCCTGGACCGCCTGGGATTCGTCGTCGAAGAGCCTGAGCTTGGCCTTGGGCATGTGCCTCTTGGCGGCGGCCGCAGCGGTGGTGCCAGTCCTCGCGGCGATGGTCACCGAGGGCCTGTTGAAGTCCGCCAGTGTCTTGTAGCCCTTTGCGAGCTTTCTGCTGGCCACGATGGACATGCCGGTGTAGTCGTAGGGCATGGAGAAGTTCACCTTGACGGAGCGCTCGGGGGTGATGCCCATGCCGCCGATGATGATGTCGAACTTCCCGGTGAGCAGGGCGGGCAGGATGCCCGACCACTTGGTGGGCACAAACTCCACCTTCACCCCCATGTCCTGTGCAAGCCTCCGCGCCACATCGATCTCGAAGCCTATGAGGTTGCCCTGCTTGTCATTCATGGCCCAGGGCACGAAGGTGGACATCCCCACCCTGAGCACCCCCCGCTGGAGCACCTGCTCGATGGTGCTCTGGCTCATGAGGTCCTCACGGATCCCCTTGGCCGCCGTCAGGAAGGTGGCGGAGAGCAGGACGACACATACCAGTGCAGACGTTATGAGTTTCTTTTCCCTCATACGATCCTCCTTTCCCGGTTTTTCACGGGGTGTACCTCTTGAACTTGGCCTCCATCTCGTGAACCAGGGCTGACAGGGTCATGGTAATGGCGAGATAAATGGCTGCCACGGTGAGCCAGATCTCGAAGACCAGGAAGGTCTCGGCGACGATGGCCTGTCCCTGCATGGTGAGGTCGTAGATGGCGATGGTGCTCACGAGCGCCGAATCCTTGATCAGCGATATCGCCTGTCCGGTCAGCGGAGGCAGTATGGCCCTCACGGCCTGCGGGAGGATGACGAACCGGTAGGCCTCCAAAATGGTCAGCCCTGAACTCAGGCTAGCCTCCCACTGCCCCCTGGGGATGGACTCGATCCCGGACCGGAAGATCTCGGAGATGTAGGCACCCTCGAACAGGCTCAGTGCGAGAACGGCCGAAACGAAGGCGTTCATGCCAACGATGGGTGATATGACGAAGTAGAGGAAGAAGAGCTGTATCAGAAGCGGCGTGTTCCTGATGAGTTCCAGGTAGGCCCTGGCGACGGCCCTGGCAGAGAACGAGGACGACAGCCTCATCAGGACTGCGACCAGACCGATAGCGAAGGCAAGGACAAGGCTTATCCCGGTTATGTAGAAGGTCACCAGGAGTCCCCTGACCAGTGGGCCTGCCTTCAGACCTCCCGGGGTATCCATGATGAGGTATCTGGGCACCCGATACCACTGCCAGTGGTATCCCAGGGTGCCGGTGCCCTTGACCACAATGAACACGAGGAGGGCCATGAAGACGAGATATTTCCCCACGTCCCACGCCACCCGTGCCGGCGAGGCAGTGCCGAAGGCAACCCGGGAATGAACCTGTACCCTGTCCATCCTTCCCGTCCGATCAGATCCCCGCCTTGGTGAAGGCCTGGGAGATAAGGTCTCGGGCCCCTGCCTGGAGTTCCCGCAGATGACCTGCTCCGCTGAAACTCTCCGCGTAGATCTTGTACACGTCCTCGGTTCCCGATGGCCGGGCCGCAAACCACCCGCCCTGGGTGACCACCTTGATCCCCCCGATGGAGGCCTTGTTGGCAGGCGCCTCGGTGAGGACAGAGGTGATGGTGTCGCCGGCGAGCTCGCCGGAACTGATCAGCTCCGGGGAGAGCCTTCCCAGTACGGACTTCTGCGCAGGACTTGCGGGCACATCGATGCGCTCGTAGGCATACGTCCCGAACCGCTCCTCCAGATCGCCATAGAGCTCGGCGGGGTCCCTGCCGTGCAGGGCCGTCATCTCGGCGGCCAGCAGTCCCATGATGATGCCGTCCTTGTCCGTGGTCCACACCGTGCCGTCCATGCGCAGGAACGTTGCACCGGCGCTTTCCTCGCCCGCGAATCCGATGGATCCGTCCATGAGCCCGCCCACAAACCACTTGAATCCGACGGGCATCTCGAGGAGCGGCCTGCCCAGGAATCCGGCAACGCGGTCGATCATGGAGCTGCTCACCAGGGTCTTGCCGATGCCTGTCTGAGGCTTCCATCGGGCCCTGGTGGAAAAGAGGTACCAGGCGGCCACTGCCAGGTAGTGGTTTGGGTTCATGAGTCCGCCGGTCCTGGTGACGATGCCGTGCCGGTCGAAGTCCGGATCGTTGCCGAAGGCGATATCGAACCTGTCCTTGAGTCCTATGAGGCCTGCCATGGCGTACTGCGAAGAGCAGTCCATTCTTATTTTACCATCGTGGTCAACCGTCATGAACCCGAAGGTAGGATCCGCGTCGCCGTGCATGAGTTCCAGGGAGAGCCCATAGCGATCTGCTATGCGCGGCCAGAAGGCCGCACCCGACCCGCCAAGGGCGTCGGCGCCGAGGCGGAGCCCGGCCGAGGTCACCCTCTCCATGTCGATGATGCCGGAGAGCTCCTCCACATACAGCCCTGCATAGTCGTAAAGCGTGGTGGTCGGCGCCTTGACGGCCCGCTCAAAAGGTATGCGGCGGACCCTCACCCCGTGCCCGGCCAGTATCTCGTTGGCCCGCCCGGCGATCCATGCGGTGACCCCCGTATCCGCCGGTCCGCCTTCAGGGGGGTTGTACTTGATCCCGCCGTCGGCAGGGGGGTTGTGGGACGGGGTGATGACGATGCCGTCTGCCATGTCCGTCTTCCGCCCCCTGTTGTATTCGAGTATGGAGTGTGAGATCACCGGTGTAGGGGTATAACCACCACCCTCGTCAATCATCACATTCACCGCGTTTGCCGCCAGCACCTCCAAGGCCGACCTGAAGGCGGGTTCGGACAGGCCGTGGGTATCCTTGCCCAGGAACAGGGGGCCGGTGATTGAGTATTCCCTTTTGTAGTCACAGATGGCCTGGGTGATGGCCAGGATGTGGTCCTCGTTGAAGCTGCCCGAAACCGACGATCCCCTGTGGCCCGACGTGCCGAACGCCACACGCTGGATGGAGACTGAAGGATCGGGATGCACCGAGTAGTAAGCATCGATGAGTGCACTGACGTCCACCAGCATATCCTTCGGCGCAGGGCGGCCTGCGAGCGGATGCCGTTCCATTGGCCTCCTCCTCTCCATGCAACGTACGATGCACAATCACCAGGTGTCCAGAACCACGAGACAATTCTACATGATATTGATCATCGGGTAAATCCTTTTACCGTCGCCAATGCTTGTACGTGGGCACCATGCCTCCCAGCGTCCCCTGACCGGTTGCGACGGACTTGCCATGGACACCCCGAGCTGGTAATCTGGGGGGACCGGAAGGCTTCGGGGTGGCCGACGCCAGGCCCTGTAGCCCTGGCGGGAGGAGGATGTGCATGGGAGAGTGGAAGAAGACAGGCTGCGTGCTCTGTGCCCAGAACTGCGGGCTCGAAGTGTTCGTCGAGGACAACCGGATCGTCAAGACCAGGGGCGACAAGGATAATCCACGCTCCCGGGGTTATGTGTGCCGCAAGGGGGCCAATGTCGCCTTCCACCAGCACCACAAGGACAGGCTCACCCACCCCCTCAAGCGCGTGGGGTCAACGTTTGAGAAGATCTCCTGGGACCGGGCGATCGGCGAGATAGCCGCACGTATGAAGGAGATCGTCGGAACGCACGGCCCGAAATCCTATGCCTACATGGGTGGCGGCGGTCAGGGCTGTCACTTCGATGCGGCCTTCGGCGTGAGGCTCATGCGTGCGCTTGGCTCCCGCTACCACTACAGCCCCCTTGCCCAGGAGCTCACGGGCATCTTCTGGGCCTCGGGCAGGTTCACGGGCAGGCAGTACCTTTTCGGTATCCCGGACGAGCACGCCTCGGACATGATCCTGGCCATCGGATGGAACGGCATGCAGAGCCACCAGATGCCGAGGGCTCCGCTGGTCCTCAAGGAGTTCTCGAAAAACCCGGACAAGCTCCTGGTGGTCATAGACCCCAGAAAGTCCGAGACCGCCGAGATCGCGGACATTCACCTGGCCATCCGTCCCGGCACCGATGCCCTGCTCACCCGTGCCATGATCGCCATCATCCTTTCGGCGGGCTGGCATGACAGGGGATATATCGAACAGCACGTAACGGGCTTTGGAGAAATCGAGCCATGGTTCAGCGGCTTCGATGCCAGGAGGGCCTGCACGGTCTGCGAGCTCGACTACGACAAGGTGCGCGAGGTCTGCCGCCTGCTTTCCACCAGGAAGTGGTGCCTCCACACGGACCTCGGTGTCTACATGAACCGCCACAGCACGGCCGCCTCCTACCTGCACCTGCTCCTGGCAGCCATCTGCGGCAGGATCTGCGTTCCCGGAGGCAACGTCATCCCCGGTCACCTCATGCCCTTGGGCGCCCACACGGACGAACGCGACCCCAAGACCTGGCGCACCGTGACCACGGACTTCCCTGCGCTCATGGGTGTATTCCCCCCCAACGTGCTCCCCGAGGAAATCCTGAGCGACCATAAAGACCGGACCCGGGTCCTGCTGTGCTGCCAGTCCAACCCCTTGCGCTCCTATGCGGATACGGGCGCCTATGAGGAGGCCTTCAGAAACCTCGACCTGCTGGTGACCTGTGAGCTGGCCATGACGGAGACGGCCGCGCTGTCCCATTACGTGCTCCCCGCGTGCTCGGGCTACGAGTCATGGGACGGCACCTTTTTTGCCTGGACCTTCCCGGAAATCTACTTCCAGATGCGCCGCCCCGTCCTCGCTCCCGTTGGCGAGCCGCTCCACCTGAGCGAGATCCTGGTCAGGCTCGCGGATGCCCTGGGTATCATCCCCGCTATTCCCCGGTCCCTGAACGACGCGGCATCACAGGACCGCATGACCTTCGGCATGGAACTCATGAAGTTCATCCAGGACAATCCCAAGGCCCTTTCCGACATGCCCTACATCCTCGCCAAGACGTTGGGAACCACCCTGGGATCTCCGAATCTCGCTGCCATGTGGGGCCTGCTTCAGGCCACGCCGAAGAGCTTCCGGAAGGCAGCCGCACGTGCAGGATTCACCCCGGGAATGACGCTGGGCGATGAGGTTTTCCAGGCCATCCTTGACCACCCGGAAGGGGTCATCATCGGCCGGGTGGATCCGGCGGAGAACTTCTCCATGCTCGCACATGAGGATGGAAGGATCCACGTCCACATCCCGGAGATGGCGGACTGGATCAACAGCATCGAGGCGACCTCCGAAGAGGCCTCCCTGCGGCCAGATCCCGCCTTCCCCCTGATCCTCCAGGCCGGCCGTCATATGAACATGAACGCCAACACCCTCATGCGCGACCCTGCGTGGAATGAAGGCAGGCGTGATTGTACCCTTGCCATGCACCCGGATGACGCGGCCCCTCTGAACCTGAGGGACGGACAGATGGTCCGCATTGTCACCGAGGCAGGCAGGGCGGAGATCGAACTGGAGGTGACGGAGGCCACCCGCAGGGGACAGGTGATCATCCCCCACGGCTTCGGCATGGTCTACCAGGGCGCCACGCACGGCGTGAACGTGAACCGTCTGACCAAGAACACGTACCGGGACAGGTTCGCCGGAACCCCGCTGCACCGCTATGTGCCGTGCCGCGTGGAGCCTGTCGAGGCATGAAAGCGGGGGGTCAAAGGATGCAAGGGATTCCGGAAATCATATCCTGCCCTTGATCCACCGCAAGACGCTGCCGATCACCGGGAAGCGCTCGAAGAGCGCCAGGGTCTCC
>JALOOZ010000243.1 GCA_025454155.1 Thermodesulfobacteriota bacterium | reverse complement strand
CGAAGAAGGTGGCAGCGGGGTGCGCGATGAGGAACTCGTTCAGGTCGAGCTTCCGGTCGATGAAGTCGTCCGCCGGGGAGGGGAAGCCCGCCGAGATGCCTGCCGTGAAGAGCGGGACCTCGAGCCTGGTCCTGGCCTCAAACCCCCAGATGACGCTCACGCGTGTGCCGTTTTCCTTCGCCACGACGAGGCATTGTAGCACCGGGTCCTTCCCGTGTAAAGGAGGACCCCGGAGAGGCTGTTCCCTCGCCTCTCCCCCTGGGGAAGAGGGCGGTCCCGGAAGAAATGTGCCCCCCCGATGCAAGAGACCCTTGCGCAGGCGCTCCGGCACTGCTAAGGGAACTCCTGGAAGCATGAACAGCATGGACGACCTTGACGACAATACCCAAACCCTGCGTCTGAAGGACGAGATTCACCGGCAGGCCCGCCGCATAGGCAGGACAGTGGCGCTGCTGGAGGCGTGGGGAGGGCACACAAGCACCATCGGAAGGTCAGGGATCAGGGGCATCCTGCCCGGCGGCGTCCGGCTCGTTTCCGGGCCCGGCTGCCCGGTGTGCGTGACATCGGGAAGGGATGTGGACACCGCCCTCCTCCTGGCCTCCCGGAAGAACGTCATCTTCACCGCCTGCGGCGACATGCTCTCGGTGCCGGGCTCCGGGGGAGGGAGCCTGCAGAGGCTCGTCAAGCAGGGGGCAGATGTCCGTGTGGCGTCCTCTGCCCTGGATGCATTCGAAACGGCCAGGGACAACCCCCGCAGAGAGGTCATATACATGGGCATCGGCTTCGAGGATGCCTCTGCAGCGGGGGCCTCCCTGTTGAAGTCCTGCAGGGAGCGGCAGATCAGGAATCTCTCGGTCTTTCCCCTATCGGCCTTGAGGGCTATGCGGAGATCCGGGGAAAGGGCAGGGCGGCGGTCGTCACGGGCGACGGACCCGAGGACATCCTGGAAGGCATCTCCATGATCCTCGGCCAGGTTGCGGACAGGAGGTGTGCGGTCGAGAACCAGTGTGACCCTGCCGTGCGATCCGAGGGGGACCACGTGAAGATGGACCTGATCAAGGAGGTCTTCTTGAGGGTCCCGGCAGAGTGGAGAGGCCTCGGGGTCATCGGCGGCAGCGGCCTGGTTTTCAGGGACGGGTATGCCTCCTTCAATGCGCTGGCCAGGTTCGAGGTACCCATCATGGAAGCCAGCGATATCATGGGCTGCATGTGCGGATCCATCCTGCGCGGGGTGGCAACCCCGCTCGAGTGCCCGCTCTTCGGGCATGCGTGCAACACTGCAAACCCCATCGGCCCCGGCATGGTGTCCCGGGAGGGGGCCTGCTTCATCTGGTATTCATATCCCTGATGTACCTTGACTTGCAGGGATCCGATCCTATAAAGGTACTAGTGGATCGAGAAAGGACGAAGGCTGCATGTATAATTTGAGATTTCAAGAGGTTATAGGGTTGCTTCTGGGGCCTGACGCCCACGAGGACAGGCTCGGCGTCTGCTATCCGCCGCTCGATGTTTACGAGTGCGCCGATGGGTTGTGTGTGGAGATGGAGATCCCGGGTGTCAATCCGGACGATGTGAGCGTGGAGGTCCTCGGCCGGTCTCTGGTGGTGACCGGCATGAAGAAGGATGTCCTGACCAACAAGGGAGTCCGGTACATCCGCATGGAAAGGGGCTTCGGCAAATTCACCAGGGAGCTGGACATACCCGAGCGGTTCAACCTGGAGAGCATCGAAGCCAGGTTCGTCGACGGCGTCCTCAAGATCAGGGTCGCCAGGGTCGAGGACGGGGAAAAGAAGATCAAGCGAATCGAGATATCCTAGGAGAACGATGAATGGAGAACGAGAAGCAGGCAATAGAAATACCTGAGAACATACCGCTTCTTCCCATCAGGGATGTGGTCATATACCCGTACATGATCCTGCCGCTGTTCGTGGGCAGGGGGCTGTCCATCAAGGCGGTGGACGAGGCGCTGAACAAGGACCGGTACATCTTCCTGGCCGCCCAGAAGGATTCAACCGTCGAGGAGCCCGCTGAGGAGCAGATCTACACCGTGGGCACCGTGGCCATGGTCATCAGGATGCTCAAGCTGCCCGACGGCCGGGTGAAGATCCTGGTCCAGGGCGTGGCCAAGGCCCGCATCAAGCGCTTCGTCAAGGACGACAAGGGCTTTTTCAGCGTCGACATCGAGAAGATCGAGGAGCCCGAGCTCAAGGAGATCACGGTCGAGGTCGAGGCCATGATGCGCACGGTCAAGGAGCAGTCCGAGAGGATCCTCCAGCTCCGCGGCATCGTTTCCCCCGACGCCCTGTCCATCCTGGAGGCCATCGACGACCCGGGCAGGCTCGCCGACCTGGTGGCGTCCAACCTGAGGCTCAAGGTGGACGAGTCCCAGCACGTCCTCGAGATCGTGGACCCCGTGGAGAGGCTCCGCCACGTCAACCAGCTCCTGAGCAAGGAGATGGAGCTCTCCGAGGTCCAGGCCAGGATCCAGTCCCAGGCCAAGGAGGAGATGAGCAAGACCCAGCGGGAGTACTTCCTGAGGGAGCAGCTGCGCGCCATCCAGCAGGAGCTGGGCGAGGTGGACGAGAAGGGCAAGGAGATAGAGGAATACCTCGACAAGATCAACACCGCCGGCATGCCCGAGGACGTGAAGAAGGAGGCCACCAAGCAGATCGAGCGCCTCAAGATGATGCACCAGGATTCCGCCGAGGCCAACATCATCAGGACCTACCTCGACTGGATGACCGACCTGCCCTGGGGCAAGTCCACCCAGGACCGGCTCGACATCAAGGCCGCGGCCAAGATACTGGACGAGGACCACTACGGCCTTGACAAGGTCAAGCAGCGCATCCTGGAGTACCTGGCCGTGAGGAAGCTCAACCCCGACAAGAAGGGCGCCATCCTGTGCTTCGTGGGGCCTCCGGGCGTGGGCAAGACCTCGCTGGGCCGCTCCATCGCGCGGGCGCTGGGCAGGGAGTTCTACCGGCTTTCCATCGGCGGTGTGCGCGACGAGGCCGAGATCAGGGGCCACCGGCGCACCTATATCGGCGCCATGCCGGGACGCATCATCCAGGGCATCAAGCAGGCCGGATCCAACAACCCGGTCTTCATGATCGACGAAGTGGACAAGATCGGCTCGGACTTCCGGGGGGACCCTTCCTCGGCCCTTCTGGAGGTGCTGGACCCGGAGCAGAACTTCTCCTTCCAGGACCACTACCTGAACGTGCCCTTTGACCTGTCCAGGGTCATGTTCATCACCACGGCCAACCTCACCGACCCCATACCCGGCCCGCTGAAGGACAGGATGGAGGTCATCGAGCTGCCGGGGTATACGGACCAGGAGAAGCTGCAGATCGCCAGGCGCTACCTCGTGGGCGTCAGGAACCTGGAGCGCGAGATCGGCTCAATCTGCCGCAAGGTGGCGCGCAAGATCGCCGAGAAGAACGGCAGGCGCAAGAAGCTCTTCCGGATATCGGCAAAGAACGTCTCCAACTACCTGGGCGTTCCCAAGTTCCTGCCCGAGCAGGAGCGCAAGGAGCACGAGGTGGGCGTCTCCACGGGCCTCGCCTGGACCCAGTTCGGCGGCGAGATCCTCTACATCGAGGCCTCCGTGCTGCCGTGCCAGGAGGGCAAGGGCGGCCAGCTGGTGCTCACCGGCCACCTGGGAGATGTCATGAAGGAATCGGCCCAGGCGGGCATGACGTACATCCGGTCGCGGGCCAAGCAGCTCGGCATATCCGAGACCTTCAACAAGGACAACGACATCCACGTCCATATCCCTGCGGGTGCCATCCCCAAGGACGGCCCGTCCGCGGGCATCACCATGGCCACGGCCGTGGTCTCGGCGCTGACCAACCGGGCGGTCCGCAAGGACATCGCCATGACCGGCGAGATCACCCTGCGGGGCAAGGTGCTTCCCATAGGCGGGCTCAAGGAGAAGACCCTGGCGGCGCACCGCAACAAGATCTTCGACATCATCATCCCCAGGGAGAACGAGAAGGACCTGGAGGAGATCCCGCTGATAGTCAAGAAGAAGCTGACCTTCTACCCGGTGAGCTCCATGGACGATGTGCTCCGGCACGTGTTCGTGGAGGGAAAGGCCGAAAAGAAGCCCAAGCCAAAACCGGCCAAGGCCGCGATCTAGCGCAGAGAAAATACGAAAATAAAATACGGGGACAGTATACATATTAAAATACGGGGACAGTATACATATTTCGCAATGAATTGAGCTGCGGAAATCGATAGCGAAATATGTATACTGTCCCCGTATTTCTATTATCGACCGTGGTCAATATGTGGACACTCAATGACGGGATAGGTATGCTGTTTCCATATTTTGCGCAGCTCGATTCATCGCGGAATAGATATGCTGTCCCCGCTTTTGTCCCCGAATATTTACGACGAAATAGGTATGCTGTCCCCAAATTTTAAAGGGAAGACAGGACGCCTCTGAAGAGCTCAGCGATGGAAGGGCCGGCCTTTTCGGCATGGGCGATGACGGTTTCGAGGGATACCGGGGCGTAATTGTCCGGGTCATTGCTGTTGGTGATGGCTGAAACGGCGAGCACCTCCATGCCGCAGTGCACGGCCTGGATTACCTCCATGACCGTGGACATGCCCACGGCATCGGCGCCCATGCGCTGGAGCATCCTCGTCTCGGAGGCGGTCTCCAGGGACGGCCCCATGACCTGGACATAGACGCCTTCGTGCAGCTCCATGGATTTCTCCTTTGCATGTTTCCGAGCCAGGTCCGAAAGCCTGCGGGAATAGGGCTGCGTCATGTCCGGGAACCGGGGGCCGAGGTTATCTTTATTCGTGCCCACCAGCGGATTCCTTCCCGTAAAATTGATGTGGTCCGTGACGAGCATGATGTTGCCCGGCTCAAGATCCTTTCTCAAGCCTCCGGCGGCATTGGAAATGAGCAGGTTCCGGACGCCGAGCAGTTTGAAGACCCTGATGGGCAGCGTGACCTCTTCTGCCGAATAACCCTCGTAGAGGTGAAACCTCCCGCTCATGACAAGTACGGATTTACCGCCAAGGGTGCCCGCCAGGAGTCTGCCGGAATGACTGGTGACCGTGGATTCCGGAAAGCCCGGGATCTTGGCATAGGAGAAGGCCTCGCGGATGTCGATCTCCCGCTCCATGACGCCCAGGCCGGTCCCGAGGATGACGGCCGTGCGGATGCCCGAAAACGATCGGAGAACCTCTGCGGCCCTGCTCTCTCTGTCCATGATCAGTTGTCCAGCGGGACGGCCTCGTCGATGAGCATGATGGGTATCTCGTCCTCGATGCGGTACTTGAGCCTGCAGGCATTGCAGATCAGGCCGCTTTCGTCGCTCTCCAGGATAAGTTCGCCCTTGCACTTGGGGCAGACGAGGATATCGAGCAGTTCTTTGTCAATGGGCATGGGAAACCTCCTTGAGCCCCTATGTCATTACCACATGCGGGTTGTCAAGTTTCAGTATTTCAGGCAAGTTTCGGTAAGGAGGTTATCGTTCCGATGAAGCGGGATCCCTGTCCCAGGCCAAGACGCCCATGTACAAGATCAGTCATCTGAATGGAATGACCGCCTGATTCACATGTGCGGCTGAAGCCTTTCCTCCAGCCGGCCCCTGAAATCCTCATACCCGAACCTTCGCACGACCTCGTAGCGGCCGTCCTCGCGCAGCAGGGCGATGTCGGGCAGGGGCGTACCGTTGAAGGTGTTGTTCTTCACGAAGCTGTACTGGAGCATGTCGCCGAAGACGAGCCTGTCGCCGGGCTTCAGGGGCTGCGGGAAGGAATATACGCCGATGACGTCCCCTGCCATGCAGGTGTTGCCGGACAGGATGCAGGTGCAGGGGTGCACCCCCGGGGCCTCGGCGCCGAAAAGCGGCGGCGTGTACGGCACCTCCAGGACATCGGGCATGTGACACGCCGCCGAGGCGTCCAGTATGGCGGTGTCCACTTCGTTGTGCACGACATCCAGCACCGTGGCCGCCAGGTACCCGGCGTCCACCACCAGGCCGCTCCCGGGCTCCAATATGACCTCCACGTCGAAGGCTGCGCGGAAATCCCGGATGGCCGCCACGAGGGCCTCGACATCGTAGCCCTGCTTGTTGATGAAGTGCCCTCCGCCGAAGTTGACCGCCCCGACGCGCCGGATGTACGGGGCGAATTCCCTGGCCACGTGTTCGATGAGGCCTATGGACCCGTCGTGGAGGGCCTCGCACAGGGCGTGGACGTGGAGGATGTCGATCTGGTCCCAGGGCAGCCCATCGATGTCCGAACGGGCGACCCCG
>JALOOZ010000083.1 GCA_025454155.1 Thermodesulfobacteriota bacterium | reverse complement strand
CTCCAGTTCCACCAGCCACTTATCTACATCCTGCTGGCGGCAGGGATCATCACGGCCCTGCTGCAGGAGGGGGTCGACGCCGGGGTCATCTTCGGGGTGGTCCTCGTCAACGCGATCATAGGTTTCGTCCAGGAGTCCAGGGCAGTCAAGGCCATGGAGGCCCTGGCCAGGACCATGGTCACCGAGGCAACGGTCATGCGCGCCGGTGGAAAGACGCGTGTCTCGTCGGCCGAGGTGGTGCCCGGCGATGTCGTCCTGCTCCAGTCCGGGGACAAGGTCCCCGCGGATCTGCGCCTGATCGCTGTCCGGGATTTCCAGGTGGACGAGTCGGCGCTCACCGGGGAGTCGTTGCCGGTGCACAAGGCCGAGGAAGTCCTGCCCCACGACACGGTGCTGGCCGACAGGAGCAACATGGCGTACGGGTCGACCCTGGTCACCTACGGTCAGGCATCAGGGGTCGTGGTGACCATCGGAGACCGTACGGAGGTGGGCCGCATCTCCCAGCTCATTTCCGCCACCGAGGAACTTCAGACCCCGCTGCTGCGCAAGATAGCCGAGTTCAGCAGGCTCCTGCTCTACTTGATCCTGGCCCTGGCGGCCGTCACCTTCGTGGTGGGCATCCTACGCGGCCAGAGCGCCTTCGACATGTTCATGGCCTCCGTGGCCCTGGCGATCGGTGCCATCCCCGAGGGACTTCCCGCTGCCATGACCATCACCCTGGCCATCGGTGTGGCGCGCATGGCCCGCAGGAGGGCCATCATCCGCAAGCTTCCGGCCGTGGAGACCCTGGGCAGCACCACGGTGATCTGCTCGGACAAGACCGGCACGCTCACCGAGAACCAGATGACGGTCCAGGAGATCGTGGCGGGCGGAGAGGCCTTTGCAGTTAGCGGTACCGGCTATGCGGCCGAGGGAGAGATCACCCTCACCGACGGGTCCGCAGGCGGCGCCTTATCTGTAGCCTGCACGGAGACCCTCAGGTGCGGCCTGCTGTGCAACGACAGCCTGCTGGTGGAAAAGGACGGCCGCCTGACCGTTCAGGGGGACCCCACCGAGGGGGCGCTCATTGCCTCTGCGGCAAAGGCAGGACTGAGAATGGAGCATGACGGCGGGCAGTGGAAACGCCTCGACACGATACCCTTCGAATCGCACCACCAGTACATGGCCACCCTCCATGCCGGTCCCGGGGACGGGCAGAACGTGGCGTTCGTCAAGGGTTCGGTGGAGTCCACGCTGCAGCGGTGCACATCGGCCCTCGAGCCCGGGGGAGGAATTATGGAGATCGATCAGGAGAAGATCCACGCGGCCGTGGATGACATGGCGTCCAGAGGTCTCAGGGTCCTTGCCTTCGCCCGGAAGGCCATGCAGGAAGGCACGAGGAAGATCGAGCACAGGGACATCGAGACGGGCCTGACCTTTCTTGGTTTGCAGGGCATGATCGACCCGCCCCGGAACGAGGCGGTCGAGGCGGTACGGAACTGCCACAGGGCCGGCATCCATGTCAAGATGATCACCGGGGACCACGTGCTCACCGCCTCCGCCATAGCGGGCAGGATCGGTCTGCGCAACGCCCACAGGGCCCTCACCGGCAGGGAGCTGGCGAAGATGAGCGATCGCGATATCGTCGTGGCCATGACCGGCGACGGGGTGAACGACGCCCCTGCCCTGAAGCGGGCCGACATCGGCGTGGCCATGGGCATCACGGGCACGGACGTGGCCAAGGAGGCCTCGGACATGGTCCTCACGGACGACAACTTCGCCTCCATAGAGGCCGCCGTGGAGGAGGGTCGAGGCACCTACGACAACCTCACCAAGTTCATCGTATGGACCCTGCCCACCAACATCGGCGAGGGCCTGGTGATCCTCGCGGCCGTCTTCTTCGGTGCCGTGCTTCCCATCATGCCGGTGCAGATCCTGTGGATCAACATGACCACGGCCGTGCTGCTGGGCCTCATGCTCGTCTTCGAAGCCAAGGAACCGGATATCATGGAGCGGCCGCCGCGAGACCCCGGGGAGCCCATCCTCACCCGCTCCCTCATCAGGAGGATCTTCATAGTGGGGTGCCTGTTGCTTCTCGGCGCCTTCGGCCTCTTCGAGTACGAGCTGGTGTATGCCGGAGCCACGGTCCAGGAGGCCAGGACCGTTGCCGTGAACGTGTTCGTCATGGCCGAGCTCTTCTACCTCTTCAACTGCCGGTCCCTGATGAAGTCCGTCTTCGAGGTGGGATTCTTCTCCAACCCGTGGGTGTTCGGCGGTGCAGGGGCCATGGTCGTCCTGCAGCTGATCTTCACCTATGTACCCGCCATGAATACTGCATTCCACAGCAGCCCCATCGGCCTCGACGCGTGGCTGCGCATCCTGGTGGTGGGATTCCTGGTCATGGTGATCGTCGGGGTGGAGAAGCGGATCTTTCACGGGAGGCAGGGATCGACGTGACCTCTCGGAACAGGCGAGTATCCTTACTTGATGAACAGGTTCGCACAGCTATGGATCCTGTAACTCATCGGCTATACCGAGGACAACCATGTTTACTCCACGGCAGTGCGACGCGATGCATCACATGGCATTGTCCTCCTCCACGGCCTCGTTGAGACGGTCCTGGAAGGCCTCGTTGAGACGGTCCTGGAAGTCGGGGATGGCGGCCCTGATCCTCGACCAGGCGCTCATCATGGGGATGCCGACAGGGTCGGAGACGAACTTCGTGGTGGCGGCCTTCAACGACTCCACGAAGGCCTCGGACGCCTCGATCTCGCTGTGGCGGTCGTAGGTGAGGCCGTTCAGCAGCGACAGGGCGTTGTACTTCTCGATGGCGATGCGCGACTCCTCGATGTAGGTGGTGAACATGGTCCGGAAGAAGGCCTGGCTGAGCACGATGCCGTCCTGGCTCAGGATCCTAAGCAACGCCTCCGCGATGTCGGTGGCCATGCGGATGAGGCCGGTATCGGGCTTGTCCTTTTCCAGGGCCTGGTGCTTGTGCTCGTAGATCTCCGTGATCTCCACCTGGCATATGCGGCCTGGCGCGGTCCTCTGGTACACCTCGTTGAGCAGGGAGACCTCGAGCCCCCAGGTGGGCGAGATCCTGATGCCGCGGGCCAGCGAGCTGATCATGGCGAATTCGCCGGAGAGCGCGTAGCGGAACGAGCCCAGGTACTCCAGGAAGAGGTTCGTTCGCAGGACCTGCCTGAGTGTGTTGATGAGCGGGAGGTAGAAGAGCCTGGTGACCCGTCCGTAGAGCCTGTCCGTCACCCGGGCGTAGTACCCCTTGCTGAACTCGTAGTCCAATGCCGGGTGAACGACCGGGTAGAGGAGCCGTGCGAGGATATCCCGCGAGTAGTTGATGATGTCGCAGTCGTGCAGGGCGATGGCGTCCACGTCCCGGTCCGCCAGGATGTAGCCGATGGTCATCCACACGGACCTGCCCTTGCCCGGGACCTCCAGCTGGAAGTCGTTTTTTCTGAGCTCATCATAGAGTTTCTGCAGCCTGGGGCCGTCGTGCCAGACCACCCTCACCTCGGACGGCAGGACGGACATCTTTTTCTTCACCTCCTCGAACTGGTCCCAGCTGGCCCTGTCCAGGGAGAGCACGATCTTGTTGAGGTAGCCGACATTGGTCAGTTCGTCGATGATCCGGGGCATGGCCGGGGTGTCGAACTCGGTAACCAGGGCGGGCAGGAGCAGGACCATCCTGCGCTTGAGGCTGATGAGGCGGAGCTCGTCCTCGATGTGCTCCACCGGTCTTTCCTTGAGCCTCTGCAGGGTCGCGATCATGCCGTGCTGGTAGAAGTCTGCCATGGTAGGCCTCCTTTATGTCCAGAGTTCTATGAGATAATCCTTCATATCCTCGAAGACTCGTGCCTGTTCCTGGAAGATGGTCTCCGCCTGCGCGGTGTCCTTGTCCTTCAGTTCGTTCACCAGGGACGCCACCCGTGCGTAGTACAGCGGGATCATGGTGTTGAGTACCTTCATGCGCTGGCGGGGCGTGGAGTGGAAGGCGTTGGCGTAGCGGTACACGATGCGCACCCAGGTCTCGATGGGCAGGCGTACATCCTTGGCCTGCCTCTGGGAAAGGTCCTTGATGACCGTCATGTCCCGCTCCTCGACGATCTGCTGCCAGACACCGCCGAAGTTGAAATAGCCGGTCTGGAAGTATTCCATGAGGTCTTCCTGGTTTATCTCGAAGGGTGCAGGCTCTTCAGGAGGATATTCACCCAGGGAGGGTATGTCGCGGGAGCCCTTCACCTGCCTCCAGTAGTCCTGGTACATCTCCATGAGCCGGAAGCTGGTGCCTACCACCTGGCGGTACATGGGGCCCAGGTCTCCTGCCGGGTCCTTTTCGCCGTGGATCTTCACCCCGAGCTTGGCCTGGCAGAGATTGAACCCTCCAACGATGGCCGTGGTGGTCATCCAGATGTCAACGCCG
This sequence comes from Thermodesulfobacteriota bacterium, assembly GCA_025454155.1. Classification (GTDB taxonomy): domain Bacteria; phylum Desulfobacterota; class Desulfomonilia; order UBA1062; family UBA1062; genus MWEI01. Next base: position 8,120 of record JALOOZ010000083.1, on the reverse strand, counting down.
AAACGGGCGATGTCCGTTTCCCAGACATCCTCCTGGTCCAGGTAGTGCTTGGCGAGCCTGGGGGAAACCCCGAAGTCGCCGCCGATGGGCTGGCGGATGCGGCACCCGTACAGCGACCGGGTGAGGTTGTAGGCGATGGAGTTGGTGATGGTGGCATCGAATTTGTAGCGCATGTAGTCGGGTGCCACGAAGTCGTAGCCGTTCAAGACCGGCTCGATGAGGTTCTTGATCCAGAGCGGGGAGATGGAGACCAGGTCCGAGTCGAAGACCGCCACGGCCCTGGGCTTGAGGAAGTTCGCCACCTCGAAGATGGCCCTAAGCGCCGAGCCCTTGCCGGGCAAACCTCGGTAGATGGTGATGATCTTCTCGATGTTGAACGACTTCATGTCGTAGGCCATAGCCGCATCCCGGGTATCGTCCGTCGACCCGCCGTCCGAGACCATGATGAGGGCCCTGGCCCCGTGATAATGGGTGTCGAGGCCCTTGCGGATGGTCTTGATGACATTCACGATGGAGTTGTCGCAAAGATACGACGGGATGCCCACCAGGATCTCTGCAGTGCCGAGGCGCTCGATCTTTTCCCGGGCATAGTCCCGCAGTGCCGTGGAAAATCTTCGTGTCGTGGTCATGGACGCTCCTCCTTTCAGGTTGTGTGGCCTTTCTTTGTCCGTCGTTTCCCGGCCGACGGGCCGGTGATGATCTTCAGGGCCGCCTCGTTCCACCCCCTGCTGCCGGGATACGGGGCACGGACGAGTCCGGGCAGTGCAAGGTCCTCAAAGCCCCTGTCCTCGTGGGGGATGAGCACGGCGATGTCCACGGCCCTGAGCAGGGGAAAGTCGTTGGGACTGTCCCCGAAGCCGATGGTCGTGATTCTTTCCTGCCAATGCCGGGAAAAGATCTCTTTCACCCTGGTGACGGCCCCACCCTTGTCGTTGCCGTAACCCATGCAGTGGAAGAACCTGCCGCCCAGAGTGATGATGAGTCCCTTGACGTGTGCGGCCCGTTCAAGGGCGTGCAGCTCTTCCTTCTTCTCCATCACGAAGGGCTCGGTGAACTCGCGTGCCTTTGCCAGGACGGCCTTGTCGGGCGGAAGCCCGGTGAGCCGCGATATCTCCTCCACATTCATGTCCCCGAAACCCCTGATGGAGAAGCTCTCGCCCACCTCTTCCATGAAGGACCTGATCCTGGCGTAGGAGACCCCCAGGGGGATGCACCGGTACATGTCCAGGATTATGGCACTGCCGGTAGGCAGGAAGGCGTATGCAGGCGGGAAGAAGATCCCTCCGCCGTTCTCCACGATGAAGGGGCCTGTTATGCCGATCTCTTTCCGGACGACCTCAACCTCCTTCCTCGTCTTGCTCGTGCAGATGACGAGGGGGATGCCCAACTCTCTGATCCTGTCGAGGGCAGGTCTGGCGGCCTCCCAGGAGTAGTCGCCGTGATTCAGCAACGACCCGTCCAGGTCGGTGAAGACAATGAGCCGCCTCGGCCCTTTGGTCTGCGCTTCATTTCTCATGGCTAGAGGGGATTAAATATCGTATTGACTGGAAAAGATGCCATTATTGTATCTATTCGGAGCTCCTCTGTCAACCCAAGGTGGAAAGATACAGTAATGGAAATACCTTACACTCCAACGGTGCTGGATATATATAGCCTTGGACGGCATTCATATGCCCGGGATTATCCCTTTACAACACGAACGTTTTCGACCATAAGTGATGAATTCTGATTTCAAGAACATCTTCTACAGCTTGTAGGTCTATGAGTGTTTTCCTGAGCGGCATCATTTGTCAGAAAGCTGGATATGAATACTATGAAACATCAAACAGGAACGAATCAACCTGATCCGGACGAGGTGTCGGCCCACAAAGGTCGGTATTTCTACCCATGGGAACAGCAGTTGAATCTGCTGGTGACACCTTTCCAGGCATTTATCCAGAAACAGACCACAAGCGGGATTGTCCTCATGGTCACAGCCTTGGCTGCACTCCTTGTGGCAAATTCGCCCTGGGAGAAGTTCTATGAGAAGGTAGTTCAGCTCCCGATCACGCTGTCCCTTGGGACATGGTCGCTGGAGTTCTCTCTCCTGCACTGGGTCAATGAGGGATTCATGACCTTCTTCTTTTTCATCGTCGGGATGGAGATCAAGCGCGAAATGCTCGTGGGTGAACTGACGGATATCCGCAAGGCAGTGCTCCCCGTCGCCGCGGCATTGGGGGGAATGCTTGTGCCCGCCATGATATATTCCCTTATCGTACCGGACGAGTATGCTCATGGGTGGGGCATCCCCATGGCGACGGACATAGCGTTCTGCGTCGGGGTCCTTGTCATGCTCGGTCGCAGGGTGCCCGAAGGCGCACTGATGTTTCTCGTGACTCTGGCCATAGCCGATGACATCGGTGCTGTCATTGTCATAGCACTCTTCTACACGAGCGCTATACATATGGGCTCTCTCGCAATAGCAGCGGCAATTATGCTCATTCTCATCTTCATGAACTTGGCCGGCGTCAGGATAGGGTTGTTGTATCTGCTCGTCGGAGGGGTGCTGTGGCTGTTGGTTTTCAAATCGGGAATTCATGCAACCGTTGCAGGGATTCTCGTCGCCATGTGCATCCCTGCCCGTGCTCATTATGATCAGGCTCTTTTCATCTCTCGCGCCAAGAGATTCCTCATGCAGTTCGAGAGTCACAATCAACCCGAGAGAAGCATTCTCACCAATACCGATCAGCAGGCAATTCTTCACAGCATGAAGGAAAACATCTCTTTGGCGGAATCACCCCTGCAGAGCATGCTCGACAAGATGCACCTGCCTGTCGCCCTGCTTGTCATACCCCTGTTTGCCATGGTCAATACAGGAATTCCTCTGGGCTTGCGGGATGTGGAGGAATCCATCAGGAACCCTGTCACCCTTGCGGTTCTCATGGGCCTCGTTGCGGGGAAGACGCTCGGCATAAGTCTTTTCTCCATGATCGCACTGAAATTGAGGATAGCGTCACTCCCTGCCGGGATTCGATTCGCTCATGTAATAGGCGTCGGTATCCTCGGAGGTATCGGTTTCACCATGTCCATCTTCATTTCGGAGCTTTCCTTCGGGGCCGATGTGGATGCCATGAGAATGGCAAAGACAGGCATCCTCTTTGCTTCCGTTCTGGCCGGGATTTTCGGATATCTCTGGATGCGATGTGTATCCGCATATCGCCCCCGTGAAAGGGAAAGTGCATGATGACGTGGTCGACGACCTCTGTCGAACCGGCCGTCAGGGTTTAGGCTCGTCTGTTTTTCGCGATCCAGGCGACGAGGGCATGCATCCGGATTATGCCTTTACAACACGGGCATTTTCACCCATAAAGAACGAATATCGACATTCGATGGAGGACTTTACCGTGGTCAAGGACATCATCAGAGGCATCATCGAAAGCAACAGCACCTTCGTTTCCGCTTGTGGCGAGGCATACTTCAAGCCGCACATGGCCGCCCAGCACCCCAGGATCACCCTGGTGGCCTGCTGCGACTCCAGGGTCCAGCCCGTGGTGATCGAGCCCGACCCCATCGACAAGGTCTTCACCATCGAGACCATCGGCAACCAGATGGCCTCTGCCCAGGGCTCGGTGGACTACGGCGTCCTGCACCTTCACACCCCTGTTCTCCTCATCATGGGCCACACCGACTGCGGTGCCATCAAGGCCTTCATGAAGGGCTACGAGAAGGAGAACGACGCCATCAAGGGCGAGCTCGACAACCTCAAGGCCTCGCTGCCTGCTCCGGGCGGAGGCAGCTTCGACGAAGAGCTCATGAGGAATATCCAGGCCAATGTGATGAGCCAGGTCGGCGCTGCGCTCAAGCGATATCGGTCCCTGGTGGACGAGGGCAAGCTCACCGTGGTGGGGGCCGTCTACGACTTCACCAATGCGCTGTGCAAGGGCTTCGGCAGGGTCGTCATCGTCAACGTCAATGGTGTTGCGGGGAAGGACAGGCTCAGAGCCCTTCCGGAGCTCCAGGGTCTGGACCCGGATACGTGCCTTGGTGTATAAGGAACCAGCACGTCATAGTGCATGCAATCATCTTAAAGGGACGACGGAGCGCACCGTGACACTTGCCGAGGTAAGGGACCTCCTGGATGCTGAACTGATTGTCGGGCAGGAGAGGCTCGAGCTGGAGGTCCACACCGCCTTCGGTGCCGACCTGATGAGCGATGTGCTGGCCTTTGCCCGCTCCGGCTGCCTCCTCATCACCGGGCTGGCCAACCTCCAGGCAGTCAGGACCGCGTATGCCCTCGACATCGCCGCCATCGTGATATGCCGGGGCAAGGCGCTGACGGACACCTTCGTGGAGACCGCCAGGGAGCTCTGCATCCCCATCCTGTGGACCCCGCTGATCATGTTCGAAACCTGCGGCAGGCTGTACCGGGCCGGCATCACCGGGTGCGTGAGAGAGATAGGCATCCAGGAGAAGACCGGTGTCGGATACTGACTACATGAGACATCTCCAGGGCAGGTACGAGGTCCACGGCCGCGACTTCGTCGACGCGGGGCTCGTGTCGAGCCAGATCAAGAAGGGTCTGAAGTCCCAGGGCATCCATGAGGACATCATCCGGAGGATAGCGGTCATCGCCTTCGAGGCCGAGGTGAACATCATATCCTATGCCACCCACGGGGTGATCAGCTACTACCTCCTGCCGGACTCCATCATCTTCGAGGCCATCGACGAGGGACAGGGCATCGAGGACATCGAGCTGGCCCTGCAGGAGGGCTATTCCACGGCGGACGACTCCATACGCGAGATGGGGTTCGGCGCCGGCATGGGGCTCGCGAACATCAAGAAATCCTCCGACATCTTCGAGATCACCTCGGAGCTCGGCAAGGGGACCCGTGTGAAGAGCACCATCATGCTCAACGGAAAATAAACCGGTAAGGACGTGGAAAAGATATGATGCTGGAAACCATTGCTGAACGGCTCTCGTTGAAGTGCAAGTGCTGCTGGGAGAATCTCAAGAACGACGTCACCGGCGGATATGCCGGCGATCTTCTGAGCGACGTCATGGCCAACAGCGCCGCCGGCAACATCTGGGTGACGCGGCAGGTGCACCAGAACATCGTTGCCGTGGCCGCACTGAAGGAGCATGCAGCCATCGTCATCGTGCAGGGGGCGACCCCCGAGAAGGAGACCCTCGACAAGGCGACCAAGGAAGGCATCCCGATCCTCGTGGCGGACCTGGGCGAATTCGAGGTGGTGGGCAGGCTCTACCAGCTCCTGTATCCCTCCCAGGGCTGACGGCCGCACCAGCATTACCGGTCACCGGCCATGGGAAGGGTCTTCCGCTGCAACCTCCACATGCACACCTGCCTGTCGCCGTGCGCCGAGCTCGACATGCACCCCTCGTCCCTGGTGAAGGGGTCCCTTGCACAGGGCCTCGACGTCATAGCCGTCTGCGATCACAACGCGTCCGAGAATGTCCAGTACGTGCTGAAGGCGGCCAGGGGGACCGGTCTGGTGGTCATCCCCGGCATGGAGCTCTGCACCCGGGAGGAGGTCCACCTCGTGGCGGTCTTTGAACACCTGGAAGAACTCGAGTCCCTGCAGGAGAAGGTTTATGACCAGCTTGAAGGCGTCAACAACGAGGATGCCTTCGGGATCCAGGCCATCGTCAACGAGGCGGGGGAGGTGGAGGGCTTCAACGAGCATCTCCTCATCGGTGCCACCGGCATCTCCCTGGACAGGGCCGTGGACCTCATCCATTCCCTCGGCGGGCTGGCCATTGCCTCCCACATCGACAGGACCGCCTTCGGCCTCCTCGGCCAGCTGGGTTTCGTCCCCCCCGATGTCCCCTTCGATGCCCTGGAGGTCTCGGCGAGCCTCGGGATCCACCAGGCCAGGCAGCGTTACCCGGAGCTCAGGGGGTATCAGTTCATCACCTCGTCCGATGCCCATTTCATCGGCGACATCGGCAGGGCATCCACCCGCATGTTTCTGGAAGGGCCGGCCTTCGAGGAGATCCGCCTTGCCCTTTCACGACAGATGGGAAGATACGTCCTGGAGTGACCCATGCTGGAACTTGCCCTGCACGTGCTCGACATCGCGGAGAACTCATCGAGGGCCGAGGCGAGCCTCGTCGAGATCACCATCGTGGAAGACCTCGCGGATGACGACTTTTCCCTGGAGATCAGGGACAACGGCCACGGCATGGACGAACAGACCCTCCAGAGGGCCCTGGACCCCTTCTACACCACCAAGAAGGTCAGGCGCATCGGGCTCGGCCTGCCCATGCTCAAGCAGGCGGCCCTCTCCACGGGCGGATCGTTCTCCCTGCAGTCCGCACCCGGCACGGGAACGGTGGTGCATGCCGGGTTCAAGCACTCCCACATAGACCGGCAGCCCCTGGGGGATATCGCCGGGTCCATCACGGCGCTCATACTCGGGAACCCGGACATCGACTTCGTCTACCGGCATATAAAGGACGGCAGGGAATACGTCATGGACACCCGGGAGATCCGGGAGGGTCTCGGCCAGCTCCCCCTGAACACCATGGCGGTGCTGAACCTCATCCGGGACAACATCCGCGAAGGGCTCGAGGAGCTGAACGGGTAAGCGCCTCCCGGTGGTGTTGGCAATTTTCTCTTTTTTCTGCTATCTATTTCGACCGGATATTCGATGTATTCCTGACGGCAGCAGGGTTGCATCGCCGGGGGTTCACACATGAGGAAGAAGGAGACATCCAGAGAACCGCTCAGGTTCGTCACGGCCACCTCGCTCTTTGACGGGCACGACGCGTCCATCAACATCATCCGCCGGATCCTGCAGGATCTCGGGGCGGAGGTCATCCACCTGGGCCACAACAGGAGCGTTGCCGAGATCGTGAATGCGGCAGTGCAGGAAGGGGCCCACGGGGTGGCCGTGAGCTCGTACCAGGGCGGCCACATGGAGTTCTTCAGGTATCTCGTCGACCTCCTCAAGGAGCGTGGCTGCGGGTACGTCAGGGTCTTCGGCGGCGGCGGCGGTGTCATCGTGCCCGACGAGATACGGGAGCTCGAGGCATACGGGGTCTCCAAGATCTACTCGCCGGAAGACGGCAAGGCAATGGGCCTCAAGGGCATGATCGCCCACATGATGGAGATCGCCTCGGCCGTGAAGATTCCCGAAGCGGAGATGGACCGCAAGACCATCCGCTCCCGGGACCCGGTCATGGTGGGCAGGCTCATCAGCGCCGCCGAGCGGTCCCGTTTCTTCAGGGACAAGGCCTTCGAGCCCATGCGGGTGTTCCTGCGGGGCATCGATGCGAAGAGCCCCGTCATCGGCATCACCGGCACGGGCGGTTCGGGCAAGAGCTCCATCATCGACGAGCTGCTGCGCAGGGTGCTCACCCACTACCCGGACAGGACCGTGGCCGTCATATCGGTGGACCCCACCCGGTCCCGCAGCGGCGGGGCTTTGCTGGGCGACCGGATCCGCATGAACCAGATCGACGACGGGAGGGTCTACATGCGGTCCATGGCCACCCGTGCATCCAGGGACGAGCTCTCGGAGGCCATCGGCGACGCGCTGGACATCGTGAAGGCCGCAGGCTATGACCTCATCGTCGTGGAGACGAGCGGCATCGGCCAGGGCGACACGGCGATCACAAAGGTGAGCGACTTCTCGCTCTACGTCATGACCGCCGAGTACGGCGCGCCGACCCAGCTCGAGAAGATCGACATGCTCGACTTCGCGGACATGGTGCTCATCAACAAGTTCGAGCAGGAGAAGTCGCTGGACGCCCTCAAGCATGTGCGCAAGCAGTACGTGCGCAACCACGAGCTGTTCGACCGCGATCCGGAGGGGCTGCCCATCTTCGGCACCGTGGCGAGCAGGTACAACGACCCGGGCATGGACAGGGCCTTTGCCCGCCTGGCGGACTCGCTCATCGACAGGGGCCTCATCGGGTGGAAGCGCGTGCCAGAGCCCACCATCGACCAGGAGAAGGCCCACGAGGGGATCGTGCCCTCGGGCAGGCAGCACTACCTGGGCGAGATCGCCAAGGCCGTGCGGGCCTACCACGACCGGACCCGGGAGGTGGCGGACAGAATACGGAAGGTCTCCGCCATCGAGGGCCTCCTGGCCGACGACGGGGACGATCAGACTGCAGC
>JALOOZ010000242.1 GCA_025454155.1 Thermodesulfobacteriota bacterium | reverse complement strand
AACCAAGATGCCCGGACTCTTCCCCCAATCTGTTGACATAGGTCAGAAGACGGGTACAATGGGGCTGGCTTCTCCATTCACACCGCAATGAGACCGCCGACATCAGAGCCATGCAGAATATCGACCTGCACGACGAGGAATCCGCTTGATGACCGCAGCCCCGGGCCAGTTCGGCCGCCGGCGCTCACGACCGCCGGCGCAAACCGCCAACACGCCTGATCTGGCGGAGGTGCTCGCGCCCGGCGTTGGGCACGACCTGCCGCCCGTGCGGATGGACACCTGGCGCTACCTGCGCGTGGCGTGGTTCTTCGCCCGCATGTTCCTCTCCACGAAAGAAGGACGACTTTGGTCACAGCTGTAGGAATTGAATTTCATCATCCTCATGCAGGAACAGGGCGAGTGATGCCTCCTCAATGGCTCCGACCGTAATCACGTACCGCCTGTTCCTTAAAAGCTTCATGGTCATCCCCGCTTCGGCGGGGATTTTTTTCCGGCCCGGCCCGTCCATCTCCACGATGGAGGGGCTGTGCGAGTGGCCACGGAAGAGGATCCTGCAGTCGATGATGCCCTCCAGGTCGATGAGGGGATGGTTGTCCGTGATGGGCCAGCTCGTTGCGGCCGGCCATTCAAAAGGCGCCGAGTGGGCGAACCGGATATCCCCCATGGTGATGACATAGGGCAGTTCCTCGAGATAGTTCAGGACTTCTGCAGGAAGACTGTCCCCATGGGCCCCCCGGTGGTTGGTCAGGATGGCGTACTCGTTGTTTCCCCTCACCGCGTGCACGTCGTGCTCCTGCAGGACGGCAATGGCATCTTCCAGGGCAAGGGGGGCCAGCGAGTCGCAGATGTCGCCGAGGTGGATGATGCTCTGCACACCCATGCCCTTCAGCAACAGGATGGCCTTCAAGAGGAGATCGGTCCTTCCGTGGCTGTCCGCGACGAGGCCGATGGGTTCCCGGGAGACGCCGTACATCCTTGAGGCATAGTGAAAAGCACGGATGTTTGCAAGGGGAATGAGCGCTTCGTGAACTGCCTCGAGAAGATGGCCGATGAACTGTCATCATTATGTAAGCTGTCACCGTATTTCGTGTCACCCTATTTCGTCTCCGTATTTCAATCCTTGCTTGACAGGGGGGTGACCGGAGAGTATTAAAGGTTAAAGTAAAGCTTTAATATATATTCTTCCCAAGGGGGTATCTATGCCCGTCTATGATGCGGTGGTCATCGGTGCAGGAAACGGCGGAATGACGGCGGCGCTCACGCTGGCCCAGGCAGGGAAAAAGGTGCTCCTCCTCGAGCGTCACAACATCCCGGGCGGGTGCGCCACGAGCTTCGTGCGCGGCCGGTTCGAGTTCGAGGTGGCCCTCCACCAGCTGTCCGGCATGGGCTCGCAGGAAAGGCCCGGCCCTCTGCGGGCCATCCTCGGTGAGATGGGTGTCATGGACAGGCTCGAGTTCGTGGAGATAGAGAACCTCTACCGGGTCGTCTTTCCGGGCACCTTCGACATCACGCTGCCCACGAACCGGGAGGGACTCGTCGCGGAGCTTGCCAAGCTGTTTCCCGGGGAGGGCGATGCCGTATCCAGGTTCATGGACCTGGTCTACCGTTTCAGCATGGAAATGGTGCAGGGCCTGTTCTTCCACGACCCCGACATCTCGAAGGAGAAGTATCCGGTCTACTTCAAGTACGCATTCAGGAATTCCCAGGAGGTCCTGGACGAGTTCTTCGAGAGCCCGTTGCTGAAGTCCATCCTGAGCGTGTACTGGGGGTATGTCGGCGTTCCGCCCAGCATGCTCCCCTTCGGCGACCTGGCCATCATGCTCTGGGCCTACATCGAGTTCAAGCCCTACCACCTCAAGGGCGGCTCCCAGGCCATGTCCAATGCCATCCTGGACGCCTACCTGGCCGCCGGCGGCGAAGTTCGATTCAACTGCGCGGCGAAGAAGATCGTGGTGGGAGGCGGCGCTGTCAAGGGCGTGATCACGGAGCAGGGGGACCGGGTGGAAACGGGCTGTGTGGTCTCCAATGCCAGCACGATCCATACCTACATCGACCTCATCGACCGCGAAGAGGTCCCCGCGGCCGAGCTGAACGCCTTCAAGAGCCACACCATCGGCCCATCCGCGTTCACCCTCTACATGGGCCTAGACTGCGAGCCTGCTGACGTCGGGATACACGAGACGACCAATTTCATCACCACCACCGTGGACGCGGACCGGGCCTTCGACCTGTGGAAGACCATGGAGCAGCAGGGCTGGGCCCTGCTCACCTGCTACGACGTGTCCGACCCGGACTTCTCGCCTCCGGGCACCTGCCAGGCGGCACTGGTCGCCCTGCAGTACGGCGACCCGTGGTATGCGGTTTCCCCGCAGGAGTATGCGGATGCCAAGTACCGCTATGCCGAGGGCATGCTCCAGCTGGCCGAGAGGGTCTTCCCTAAGATACGGGACCACATCGAGGAAGTGGAGGCGGCCACCCCGCTCACCCATCTGCGCTACCTCGGACACCCGGGCGGGGCCATCTACGGCTTCGAACAGTATGCCAAGGATTCCCCCTACTTCCTGACGAACAGGTCCTCCATCAGGGGGCTCTACTTCGCGGGGGCGTGGGTGGGCAGCGGCGGGTTCCAGCCCACCCTGACCTCGGGCAGATCCACGGCGCGTGCAGTCCTGAAGGCATTGAAGAATCAGTAAGGAGGGGACCATGGCACTCAAAGACGTGATGAAGGACATCGAAGGCTACACCGAGCTCACCCGGGAGATACAGATCCTGAGGAAATACGGGACCGACTTCACCGAACGCAAGGGAGAGGTGGAGCGCATGATCGCCATGCTCCACCCGAAGACCATCTCGCTGACGGTCTCCGAGATCATCGACGAGACGGGCACCACCAAGACCTTCCGGCTCGTTTCGAC
>JALOOZ010000082.1 GCA_025454155.1 Thermodesulfobacteriota bacterium | reverse complement strand
ATCTCTCCTGGACGCCACTCTTGTATTCCTCCCGATGAAATCGAACAGGTTATTGTAGTGGCTGATGTCCTGCGTAATGTCCCTGATCCACGGTGACAGCGAGTACCAGTATGCCCTGTTAGAATGACACATAAAATTGTCCATCAAAGTGAACAATCACGCGCGTTATTGTTCAATCAAGTGAACAGTTGTCATTGGAATGTCCTCCCCCAGAAACATCCTAAGGATATCTTGTACTTTCCATGTATAAACTTGATCGTGACACCTTCAGTCTAATCTTGATTAGACTGTCGTTCTCTCACCCCTCACCGCCCCTGCCCCCAATACTCCCGGAACGTCAGCACCCGCTCCTTCTGCCCCGCATCGAACAGGAACGGCTCCACGTCCCTGGCCAGGTAACCCAGGTCCAGTTCACCCACCCGCTTCGTGAACCCCTCGACGATCTCCTCCTTCTCCATCCCCAGATATTTCCCCATATACCCGTAATCCGGCTCCGCCACCCCCAGCAGCAGCGACACGTCGAACACGTCGCGGCCCTTCTCCCGCTTCCTCAGCATCACGGTCATCATCTTCTGTGACAGCAGGATGGACAGCGGCGCCACCAGGACCTGCCGGTACACCGTGAACCTGTTCAGCAGGAACCGCTGCGGCTCGTAGAACCTCTCCTTGCGCTCCGTGTCCACCCGCACGAGGACCTTCTCGTTGCTGTCTGGGCTGATGCCGGTCTCGTACAGGATTTTCGGGAACCTCACATAACAGTGGTATGCACCTTTCTCCACCATCCGGTATTCCACCAGGAACCCCTTGAGCTCCATGTCCCTGCAGGCCTTCTGCAGGACCTGCTCGAACTCCCCGTAGGTCAGGCCGAAGTTGTCGAAGTCCAGGTATTCGGAGAACCTCGGGCTCTGCCGCAGCATCCTGATGGCGGTTCCGCCGATGAAGCTCAACGCCGCCGCCTCGGGAAGCTTATAGAGCGAATCGAGGAGCTCGTACTGGAGGTACTCGACCAGGACGCCCCGGGGGTTGGCCCTGGCCACCTGTTCAGAAAAGTATGACCTGATCTGCTCTAGGGTAAGCATCTGTGCGCCCACCGCTCTATCTTCTTCACTGCGAAGGCCTTCAGGTAGCGATGGAACTTCACCCGGTCCAGGGTTTCCCTGAGCCTGTCATCATTGAACCTGAGATTCATGTAATCTTCTTCACTGTTGATCTTTGCCATGTTGAGGTAGAGGTAGTCCAGCACCGCCTTTTCCGGCTCGGCCATGAGAAACCGGCCTGTCTCGGTCTTTACCTCCGAGTAGCCCCAGAACAGGGCGCTCTTCACATGCCGGTAGACAAAACGGCCCAGGACATTCTCAAAGGTCCTGGTGATCTTCGGCGTGACGCTCACGTACACGAACACCATCTCCGGGATGATCCCGTAATGGGAAAGTGCGCTCTCCAGGCTCAGGTAGCTGGGCTGATAGAGTCTCGAGGCGACCTCTTCACCCCTGATCTTCCCGGCATCCCTGGCAAAGGCATAGATGCCGTTTTTCAGTTTCAGGAGATATCCCTTCTGCACCCAGCGGGTCAGCTGGTAGTCGTACAGGGTTCCCTGGCCCGTCAGGATGTCGTTCTTCGAAAAGACAGGGGTTTGTATCAGTGAAGTAAGGTGATCATATTTCATATTTTTATTATTATTAATAATTTAATGAAATGTCAATCGTTGGTGAACAACGCCCCTTCACTCCCCCATCTCCCCCGCATCCCTCTCGAAGTGGATCTTCGTATTCCTCCCGATGAAATCGAACAGGTTGTTGTAATGATCGATGTCCTGCGCCACGTCCCGCGTCCACGGCGACATCGAGACCCAGTACGCGGTCCGCGAGTCCTTGCCCGTGAAGAGCCTTATGGGCACGGTCACCTTGATCCCGGTGTCCTCGTACCCCTCGTTCACGCTGTCGTCGAACACCGACGTGTCCGTCACCCCGTACCACGCCGACACCGTCACGCCCCTGATGAACTTCGACACCGTGAACCTCGCCCCGTAGTCCCCGGCCAGGAACCGCCCGGCCTTCACGTCGAGCCACACGTCGTACTCCGGCACGTTCACCCGCGCATTCCCGAAGCCGGTGGTGTACCAGTCCATCACGTCGTCCTCCTTCAGCTTGAACGGGTCCTCCGGGTCCCTCTTCTGCACCGCGCACCCGCTCACCCCCAGCAGGAACCTGCCGTCGAGGACCGGCACCGCCACCTCGCCGTCGAACCCCGCATACATCAGCTCCAGGATGCCGGCGGAGACCCGCCCGTGCACCCCGTGCGGGCCCTTGACCACCTGGTCGAGCATGAGCCTGGCCAGGGACACGTCCTGCTCCTTGTACAGGGCGATGTCGCTCCTGACCGGTATGGACAGGGGCTCGTTCACCGTGGAGATGTTGTTGACGGGGTACGCCTCCAGGGCCCCCACCAGGGACATGCCTTTCCACGGGTGCGCGCTCGCCCACAGCTGGAGGCCGATCCGCGCCTTGAAGAACCCGGAGGGGTCGTTCAGGAAGGTCTCCATGGACGGCAGCAGGCCGTACTTCACGTATTGCCTGTTCCTTCTGGAGACATCGAGGTTCTCGTACACGTCCGTGTCCAGCCGCGACAGGAAGACCAGCTGCTTCGCGGTGAGCCTCTCGGAGCGCCACTCCCTGATATCGGAGCGCACGGCCGTGAACCTCTCCACGGGGACCCCGTTCTCGGTCAGCGTGACGGACACATGGCGGACCGTGTCCGGGGCGATCTCCCCGGCGGCGCGCAGAACCACGCCCACGGCCCTGGTGCCGAAGAACCAGCGGTCGTTGGCCGCCTCGATCCACAGGTCGCAAGGGCCTCTGCCAGGCGCTCCTCCCAGGGGGACGATCTGAACGCCGGCTCCTCCCGGTAGGGCGCATCGTAGACGGGGATGAGCGGCTCGCCGATGGTGAAGTCCAGGGCGAAATTGACGCCGAACTGCTCGCCGCGCTGCCAGCTGAGGTCTATCTCGGCCCAGTCCAGGGGCTTGAAGCGCAGGCCGAAGTTGACCCTGGACGGGACCGGTTCGTCGAAGTGTATCTCCGTGGACTCCACGTCGTACAGGCTCATCTTGTGGTAATCGATGGGCGCATACTCCACCATGAGGGCGAACTTCTCCGAGGGCGCGAACTGGATGCCGGCGAAGACCCGGGCATCCTCCCACCACTGCTTCGGGTCCGTGAACAGCTCCACCTCGACCCCCTTTCCCGAGGCTTCCAGGGGCTGCTCGCCGAACCTGCCGTTGCCCAGGCCCACGGTGAAGTCGAAGGGAAAGATCTGCTTGCTCGCCACGAGGTACTGCGATGCCAGGAGCCTGGTTCCCGAGGGGTCCATGATGCCGACGGCCAGGGCGGGGAGATACTTCCCCTCGGGGAGGAACCGGTACTTGAAGTCCACGGACTTGTCCTTGTTGTTGCCGTACCCCTCGAAGTCGCCCTGCTCGACCTCGTCGCTGGTGTCGAGGATCTCGGTGACGCGGCCGTCGATCTCCAGGCCGGCAAGCGGGCTGATGACCCCGTAGTAGGTCCGGGAGGGGTCGACCTGGCTGATGCCGATGCGCCAGTGGTTTTCGGGCATGACCCGGGCGGTGGGGATCTCCATGAGGCCGGTGCCGCCCCAGCTGGAGGCGAAGGTGAAGGGATCGTCTCCGGCAAGGGAGGGAGCGGGGGGGAAGAGAAGAAGGAACCCGGCCCACGCCAGGACCCGGACAGCGATGGACAGGGGGCGGGGCACGCCTAGTCGTCGTCCAGCAGCTCGATCACCACGGCCGCGGTCACGGCCATCTGCATGAGGATCTGGGTGATGTCCTTGACATCGCGCATCCACGCGATCCGGTCGAGCTTCTCGGGCACGATGATGGTGTCGCCCGGCTCGATGGCCGGGATGCGCTCGCTGAAGCCCCCCACCTCCCAGCGGGCCCCGGGGTCGTTCCAGGAGAACAGGCCGGACGAGAGCTTGCGGGCCGATCCGTCGACCTTGAGGACATAGGTGTTGTCCGTGTCAGCAAAGCGCGTGTACCCGCCGGACAGGGAGATGTAGTCCCTGTACGAATACCTCTCCTGAAAGACATAGCTGCCCAGCGACATGACCGACCCCATGACGTTCACCACGCTGCTCCTGGCGGGGATCAGGAGCCTGTCCCCGTCCTCGAGCTCGATGTCGTACTCGCTGCCCTTGAGCAGGCGCAGGTGGGCGAGCCTGACGGTCATCCTGCCCGTGGCCTTGAGGTCGCGCAGGGCCAGGATGAACTTCTGCCTGGCCTCCATCTCGGCCTTCCTGGCCTGGATCTCCTCGGGCGAGGCGGAGGCGGAGGCCTGCGCCGATCCCTCGGCCAGCAGCTCCCGCTGCATCCGGGAGATCATCTCCTCGATGCCCTGCTGCTGGAGACGGCGCACCTGCTCGCGGACGAAGACCGCACCCCTGAGGTAGGCCTTGTCCGTGTAGCCTCCGGCGCGCTCGATGAGCGAGGAGAGCCGCTCGCCCTTGGCGACGGTGAAGGCGCCCGGGAAGCGCACCTCGCCCGATATCTGCACGGTCCGGTACAGGTCCCACTCGGGCACGGCACGCACGAAGAGGTAGTCGTCCTCCTTCAGGGGGATGTTCTGGTCGTCCTGGCCCGCCAGGGCCCTGTCCAGGTCGATGAGGACCTTTTCCGTCCTGGGGCCCTCCGGCGTCACGGTGACCCGGGTCAGCTCGGCCTCCTTGAGGTATGCGTAGTAACGCAGCCCGCCGGCCATGTCGAGGAGGTCCTTGACCCGCATGCCGGGGCTGAGGCCGTATTCGCCGGCACGGTTCACCGCGCCGGTGAGCCTGACGAGCTTCCTGTCCTGGACCACCTGGAAGACCCTGAACAGGTCGCCGGTCCGTATCTCGAGGTCGCTGTCGAGGACGGCCGCCAGGTCGGCGTCGAGGATCACCTGGCGGGAGCCGTCCACGATGCGCTCCATCTGCACCCGGCCCGTGAACGCCACCGCGCTCAGGCCGCCGGCCATGGCGACGAGCTCGTGAAGCCTCTTCTCGCCCCTGATCTCGTAGATCGCAGGGGTGTTCACGCTGCCCGAGATGCCCACCAGGGGTCCCACCGGCGGGATGAAGACCACGTCCTCGGGCAGGAGCCGGATGTCCCTGGTCTTGTCGCCCCTGAGCAGGAGGTCGTAGAGGTCGAAGCTGGCCACGGTGGCGCCGCCGCGCTCCACGCGGATGTCGCGCATGGTGCCCGTCTTGGCCGGCCCGCCCGAGGCGAACAGGGCGCTGACCAGGGTGGACAGCGACGAGATGGTGTACGAGCCGGGCTTGTGGGCGTTGCCCACCACGTAGATGCGCATGGTCTTGAGCGGCCCCATGCTCACGTTCATCTGGAACCCGGTGTAGTATTTCGACAGTTCCCTGCGGATCGTCTCCCTGAGCTGCTCGAAGGTGAGCCCGGTGACCCCGATGATGCCGACCTTGGGCAGGGTGACCGCTCCGCTTCGGTCCACCACGCTGGTCCACTGGCCCTCGATGCTCCCCCAGACGGATACGCGGATCTCGTCGCCCGGCCCGACCACATAGTCGGGCCCGACGGGCACTTCCTCCACGGGCGCGAACGTCGATGGGGGCCTGCTGAACAGGTCATAGCCGAACTGGGAGATGTCCGAGGAGCCGGTCTGGCCGATGAACCGCTCGAACTCCGAGGTCTTCTCGGCAGCGGTTGGCCCCTGGACAGCGGTGGATGGAGGCTCGGGCTTCTTCTCCTGGATGATGGTCTGCTGGACCACGCCGGGCTGCTGGGGCAGCGCCGGCAGGCCGAAGGCAGGGGAGGCTCCGGGTATGGGGGTCACCTGGACCTGCTGGGCGGAGGTGCTGCCGGAGGTGAAGAGCAGCACGGCAATGATCACCAGTACATGAACTCCCCACTGCGCCTTCATCGCGGTCACGCTCATACCTCCCCCCTCACGGTTCTCTCTTCGTCCGCACCTCTTCCTTGATCCGCTGGATGTGTCCCCGGCCCAGGCCCTTCACCTCGCAGCCGAGCTCGAAGTAGCGCCTGATCTTCGCGTCGTCCAGGATGCCGAAGCAGTCCACGACGGCGGCGGGGCCGCCGATCATCTTCACCACCCTGTCCGGGTCGAGGTTCAGGTAGTCCTTGTGCCGCACCGCCAGCATCACGGCGTCGGACCCCTTCAGGGTCTTCTTCAGGTCCTTGCCCACCCGCAGGTCCTTGAGCGCGTCCTGGTTGCGGAAGAAGCGCGCCCAGCTCGCACCCACGGCAGGGTAGGTGTCCTGGGCCTCGAACTCCCACCAGTGCTCCACGTAGGGGTCGTGCACCCGTATGTCGCCGCCCATCTCGGTCACCTTGCGCACGATGAGCTCGGAGCCGCTGTAGCGCGTGTCGCCGACGTCCTCCCGGTAGGAGGCGCCCAGGACCGTGACCGTGGAGGCGGCCACGATCTTGCCCATGTTGCGCAGCGCGTCGCGCACGTGCTGCACGGCCCGCAGTGCCCTCGTGTCGTTGATGTCGATGGCCGCCGGCGTGATGCGGAAATTCTCGTCCTCGAAGCCCATGAGATGGCGGTAGGCCCACACGCCCAGGCCGCCGTCCTTGGGCAGGCAGTAGCCGCCGATGCCCGGGCCCGGGAAGATCATGTTGGAATGGGTGGGCCGCACCTTGATGGCGCCGATGACCTTGATGAGGTCCACCCCGTTCTTCTCGCAGAAGGTGCTCCACTCGTCGAGGAAGGCGAGGATGGTGGCCCGGTAGCTGTTCTCCACGATCTTGGCCGTCTCGCTCTCGATGGGCCGGTCCAGCACGGTGAGCGGGAACTTCTCCACGTTGAGCACCTCGGAGAGGAAGCGCTCCACCCGGGTGCGGCTCTCGGCGTTGATGCCGCTGCACACGCGCCAGAAGTCGCGGATGGACTTCACGTAGTCCCTGCCCGGCATGACCCGCTCGTAGCTGTGCGCCAGGAGAGGATCGGAGGCGATGCCCCGCTCGGTGAAGGCCTTCTTCATCACCGGGTAGGCGATGTATTCCGTGGTTCCCGGCGGCACGGTTGTCTCGATGAGCACCAGGCAGTCGGGTGTGACCTTCTCGGCGATGATCTTCATGGACTCTTCCAGGGCCGCGATCTCGGCCCTGCCCGAGGTGCAGTTGCCAAGCTCGGCCTTGAGGAAGTCGCACTGCACGTCCACCACCACCACGTCGGCCAGCTTCAGGGCGTCGTAGGTGTAGGTGGCGATGAGGTTCCTGCGCTCAAGCACGCAGCGCCTGATGAGGGCATCCACCTCGGGGTCCTCGGCCTTCACCGGCGACACGCCGGTGTTCAGCATGGGCGTCTTCCAGTAGCTCCGGGGGCTGGGCCGCTGCATGCCGATGACGAACTTCTTCGATCTGCCGGTCTTGGCGTCCGTGCTGTCCGCCACCACGGCAGCCATGACCGCCCCCACGAAGCCCAGGCCCATGACCACCACGATCTCGTTGCCCTTCTTCCTCTGCGCGGCCACGATCTTCTTCAGGCGGTCGAACTCGTGCGCATAGTCGCCCTTCTTGGGGAGCGCGTACTTCTTCCCGTCAGGACTCACAGAATATTCCATGGATACGAACCCTCCTCAGGTTGAAATGGAGAAATACGGAAATACGGGGACAGTATATGTATTAAAATACGGGGACAGCATACGTATTTCGGTTATTCCGGTGATGCATACTTCATTCATATGGTATCCGAAATACTTATACTTCCCCTGTATTTACTGTCCCTGTATTTACTATTCCTGAATCGACTGAAATACGTATACTGTCACCTTATTTACTCACCGTATTTACTAGCGAAGCATGATGTTTCCAAATCGACCGAAATACGTATGCTGTCCCCGTATTTCATTCCGCCTTGGGCTTCAGGCCCTGCCCGTGCCTCTCGTAGGCCTGGCCGCAGTGCGAGCAGGCCAGGTCGCCGTCGAGCCGGTTGCCGCACTCGCACATCCAGCCGATCTGCTTGGCCGGGTTGCCCACCATGAGGGCGTGGTCCGGGGCGCCGCGGGTCACGGTGGCCCCCGCGCCGACGAAGGCGTAGGCCCCGATGGTGTACCCGCACACGATGGTGGCGTTGGCTCCGATGGTGGCCCCTCTCTTCACCAGGGTGGGCCGCAGTTCGTCCATCCGGGGGATGTGGGCCCTTGGGTTGAAGACGTTGGTGAAGACCATGGACGGCCCGCAGAACACGTTCTCCTCCAGGTTCACGCCCTTGTAGATGGACACGTTGTTCTGGATCTTGCAGCCGCTGCCGAGGCTCACGTCCGGACCCACCACCACGTTCTGGCCGATGCTGCACCCCCTGCCGATGCGGGAGCCGGAGAGGATGTGGCTGAAGTGCCAGACCTTCGTCCCCTCGCCGATGAGCACGTCCCCGTCCACGTAGCTCGACTCGTGCACCGTGTAGTTCCTCGGCTTCGCATAGGCGTCCTTGAGGAAGATCCTCTTCCCGTTGCTGTTGAGCGAGTCCTGGCCGGCCTTGAGGATCTTGAGCACCCCGATGCCCTCCGTGGCGTCGGTGATGGGGGCCTTCCTCGTGGCCATGCACTCGAGGAAATGGGAGCACTCGGCCTTCAGGGGCTCGCTCTCGTCCACCACCACCCTGGTCTCGTCCTTCTTGTCGGGCACGGGTATGCCGTCGTGCCACTGGATGTTGTGGGGGTAGAGCAGGAGCTTCTCACCCCAGGGCGCGGTGTCCCGGAACACGGCCATGTTCTTCTCTGCCACCACCACCAGGGTCTGCTCCTTGAAGGGGTGGAGCCACGACACGAACACGTGGGCCTTGAGCCCGCTGGGGAATTCCAGGTGGGTGGTGGTCACGTCCGCGATCTTCTTGTGCAGGTAGTTGCCTCCCGTGGCCATGACGTACTCCGGCTCCTCCTGGGCCAGGGTGAGGATCATGGAGATGTCGTGGGGGGCGAAGCTCCACATGATGTCCTCCTCCCGGCGGATCTTGCCGAAGCTGAGCCGGTTGGAGTAGATGTAGTGGATCCTGCCCAGCTCGCCCGCCCTGATGAGCTCCTTGAGCCTGATGAACGCGCTGTGGTACTGGAGCAGGTGGCCCACCATGAGGATGCGCGAGCCCTTCTCCGCGATGGCCCTGAGCTCCTCGGCCTCGCCCACGTTCAGGGCCAGGGGCTTCTCCACGAACACGTCCTTGCCCGACAGGAGCGCCTCCCGGGCCAGGGTGAAGTGCGTCTCCGCAGGGGTGGCGATGACGATACCCCTGACGGCATCGTCGCCCAGGAGGTCCAGGTAGTTGGAGGTGCATCTCGCCTGCGGGTACTTCTGCCTGAAGGCGTCCAGCGACTGCTCGTTGGTGTCGCAGACACCGTAGAGCGCACCGAGCTCCGCATAGTTCCTCACCAGGTTCCTGCCCCAGTAGCCCGAACCGACAACTGCTACCTTTATTGCATCATTCCCGCTCAAGAAGCCTCCCTTATCTTACGAGACCGTCAGGTCCTGTGTCATTTTCTCTAGTTCCCACCAGAGGACAGGCAGATCCTGGCGGATAGTATCCCATACGCGCTGCAGGTTTACACCGAAATAGCCATGGATCAGCTTATCACGCATACCTGCAATCTCCTTCCAGGGAAGTCCCGGATACATTCTCCTCACCTTTGCAGGAATGCGTTTTGACTCCTCACCAATGATCTCAAGGGCGCGGATGACTGCAAAGACCTTTTCATCGTTGGAGCTGAACCGCTCGAAGGTGCATCCTTGAACAAACTTTTCAGCCTTCCGGGCAGCGTCCAGCATGTCGTGGAGGTAATCCGAGTATATCCTGTCCCTGCTTCTCAAACAGGCACGGCCTCCTCGAGTATTCTGCCGCCGATGCCCGTTTTCAGTGCCTCCTCCTCCACCAGATCTACCTTGCGATCGAGCAGTCTGCTCAACTCACGTTCAATTCTGATGAACTGAAAAAAACTGATGGATGCATTCTTTTCAAAGGTGACAAGCAAATCTATATCACTTCTCCTGCCCTGGGTCTCGTGGAGGAATGAACCAAAAACCTTCAAGGTCTTTATTCCATAGAGCTTACGCAGCTCCGGCAAGTTTTTCCGGAGGATTCTCCTGACATCTGCAAGGTTCTGTACTCCGGCCATTCTTATTCTCTCTTACTGGAATCTTAAACAGGATACAAGATTATGAAAGAGCCTTTTTCAAGACCTCTGCTATTCTTGCCTGGTCCTGCTCCGCAAGGTACGGGTGCATGGGCAGCGAGAAGATGTCAGAGGCGCTCTTCATGGAGACCGGGAAGTCGCCGCCCCTGTACCCCAGGTAGGCATAGGCGCCCTGCACGTGCAGGGGCTTGGGGTAGTAGACGGCCGTGGGGATCTTGGAGTCCTTCAGGGCGTCCAGCAGGGCATCCCGCTTGGCGCAGAGCACCGAGTACTGGGCCCATGCGCTCCTGTACCCCGGCCTGACCACCGGGCAGGCGACCTTCCCCGATGCGCCCAGCAGGGCGTTGTAGCGCCGCGCCACCTCCTGCCTCAGCTCGATCTCTTCAGGGAAGATCTCGAACTTGGCCAGGAGGATGGCCGCCTGCAGCGTGTCGCACCGGCCGTTGATGCCGATGCGGACATTGTCGTACTTATCCGATCCCTTGCCGTGCACCCTTATGGAATCGAGCTTCGCGGCGAGAGCGTCGTCGTCGGTGAACACCATGCCCCCGTCCCCGTAGCACCCCAGGGGCTTGGCAGGGAAGAACGATGTGGCCGCCACATGGGCCAGGGAGCACGCCTTCGCGCCCTGGTACTCCCCCCCGAAGGACTGGGCCGCATCCTCGATGACGAACAGGCCGTGCTCCTTCGCAATCTTGTTTATCTTCCCGTAATCGGCGCACTGGCCGAACAGGTCCACCGGGATGATGCCCCTGGGCGTGAGATTCTCGAAGCCCGCGGGCAGGGGATGCCTGCCGGGGCTGCGCCCCTCGAGGGCGGCGACGGCGTCTTCGAGCCTGGCCGGATCCATGTTGAAGGTGTCCGGCTCGATGTCCACGAACACGGGCGTGGCACCCAGGAGCGAGATGACCTCGGCTGTGGCCACGAAGGTGAACGGCGTGGTGAATATGGCATCCCCGGGGCCGACATTATAGGCCATGAGCGCCATGAGCAGGGCGTCGGTGCCCGATGCGCAGGAAACGGCATGCTTCACCCCGGTATACTCGGCCAGCCTCTTTTCGAGCTCCCTGATCTCGGGGCCCATGATGTACTGGCCGTGGGCGAGCACGGTGGAGATGTTCTCCATGAGCCTTCCATGGATTCTCTCCTGCTGCTGCTTCAGATCGATGAACTGCATGGGTATGCAACCTCCGAATTTTTATGTACAGCTCCGCAATGGGTGGTGACCATTCCGTTTCGCTTGGATGAAGGGGGATGCCACCACAATCAAGAATCCTGTCATCATTACCATAGACCGGCACGAGAAATCAAAGACGGGATGAAGGGGTGTCTCGAGGTGTGAAGCTACGATTCATCGAGGGATTGTCACCTGTGCGCCCCGGGCCGATCATCTCGACAAAAACACGTCACGATGGCCGGATCGAAGAGGCCTCGTTCTCGGGTCAGGGAACTTCAGGGAGAAATTCGGGGACGAAATACGGGGACAGTATACGTATTTCGGACATCATGTGGTGAAGTATGTTGCCCCCGGATTGACCGAAATACGTATACTGTCCCCGTATTTCCCGTATTTCCCTCGAATTTCCTCGACCCCCTTCATCTCATTGCATGGCCGCCCGTCTCCTACAGCAGGATCTCCAGGTCCTCCAGGGGATAGGCCATGCACGGATGGATGTAGCCGAACTGGCGGTCCGATTTCCTCAGTCTCACCCCGTCGGGCTGGAAGACCTTTCCCGAGAGCAGCTTGGTGCGGCACAGGCTGCACTCGCCGGACCTGCACAGGGCCGGGATCACCACACCGCTGCGCTCCAGCGAGATCATCAGGGGCTCCGATGCCCTTGCAGGGATGGATTTTCCCCCGCGTATGCCGACCGTGAACGTGTCGTGGGCCTGCACGCCCCCGGGCCAGCCGGGCTGGCGGGTGACATCCTTGGGCGGGCCGTAGACCTCGGTGCGGACCTTCCTGCCCGCGACGCCGAGCTTCTCCAGCTCAGCTCGGCAGAAGGCGTACATGACCTCGGGCCCGCAGACATAGAAGGTCTTTGAGGAAACGTCCCCCAGCAGGTCCTTCATCAGTCCGGCCGTGATGAAGCCCTTCAACCCCCTGTAACGCTTCGGCGGGCTCGAGATGACCAGGCTGAAGGAGATGTTCTGGTGCATGGCCGCGGTCTGTCTGAGCTCTTCGTGGAAGATGACGTCCTTGGGGTCCTGGCTGCCGTAGATGAGATGGATGCGGCGGTCGAGGCCGCGCTGGGCGACCTCCCGGATCATGCTCATGAACGGGGTGACCCCGCTGCCACCGGCCAGGAACACGAGGTCGTTGCCGTGGAACAGGGG
The DNA here is from genome assembly GCA_025454155.1 of Thermodesulfobacteriota bacterium. GTDB lineage: Bacteria > Desulfobacterota > Desulfomonilia > UBA1062 > UBA1062 > MWEI01. The sequence continues at coordinate 334 of JALOOZ010000082.1, read as the reverse complement.
GTTGTAGGTGAAGGTGCCTGCGGGCGATGTGCTCTCGAGCACCTCCCCCACCCTGACCTCCTCGAGGAAATAGCTCGAGACGAAGCCGTCGGCCACGCTCCGGATGGTGATGTCGTAGAAGCCTGTCTGGCTGGGGGACGAGGCGATGCTGTAGGGCCTGCTGGTCCTGATGCCCCCCACGTCCAGGAAGACGTTGATGTACTGTCCCGCCTGGAACGGGGGCAGGGCGCCCCTAGTCGAAACGAGCCGGAAGGTCTTGGTGGTGCCCGTCTCGTCGATGATCTCGGAGACCGTCAGCGAGATGGTCTTCGGGTGGAGCATGGCGATCATGCGC
>JALOOZ010000005.1 GCA_025454155.1 Thermodesulfobacteriota bacterium | reverse complement strand
CTTCACCCTGCCGAACCCGGTATTCCCCGATCCCATCATGAACATGGCCGTGACCCCCAAGACCAAGGCCGATGTCGAGAAGATCATGCCGGCGTTCCATAAGATCATGGACGAAGACCCTGTCCTCAAGGTGTTCCGTGACGAGCAGACCGGCGAGTTCATCCTGTCCGGCCTGGGCCAGCTCCACATAGAGATAGCCGTGGACAGGCTCAAGAGGAGGTACGGCGTCGAGGTGGAGCTCAAGACACCCAAGGTCCCCTACAAGGAGACCATCACGGCCAGTGCCGAGGTACAGGGCAAGCACAAGAAACAGACGGGCGGCCACGGCCAGTTCGGAGACTGCTGGCTCAGGGTGGAACCCCAGGAACGTGGGGCTGGCTTCGAGTTCGTCAACGGCATAGTGGGGGGGGTCATTCCCAGGCAGTACATCCCTGCAGTTGAAAAGGGCGTGATCGAGTCCATGCAGACAGGTCCGCTGACAGGAAACCCGGTCGTGGATATCAGGGTCACGGTATACTTCGGCTCATACCACGAGGTGGACTCCTCGGAGATGGCCTTCAAGATCGCAGGCTCGCTGGCCTTCAAGAAGGCCATGGAACAGTGCCGGCCCATCCTGCTCGAGCCCATCATGAACATCGTCGTGACCGTACCCGAGGAGTGCATGGGCGATGTCATGGGCGACCTCAACAGCCGCAGGGCCAAGATCGAGGGCATGAACTCACGGGGAAAGTACCAGGAGCTCAAGGCCCAGATACCCCTGGCCGAGGTGCTCACCTATGCAGCGAGCCTCACGTCCATAACCTCCGGCAGGGGCACGTTCACCCTGAGCTACTCCCATCTCGATCCGGTGCCGTATAACCTCCAGGACAAGATCATTGAGGAGGCGAAGGCAGCCAAGGATGGAAAATAACGATTCCGACGCGTCCATCAGGGGCCTCTTCCAGAAGATACAGACCATGTCGGTCTCGGAAAAGCTCGATCTTGCACGCAAGGCCTCCAAGGAGGCCCGTTCGATCCTGATCCGTGACGCCAACAAGCTTGTTCAGCTTGCAGTGATCAACTCGCCGAAGATCACCGAAAGCGAGATCATCGCCATAGCCAGCAATCGGCAGGTGACCGAGGATGTCCTCAAAGAGATCGGCATGAACCGGGAGTGGCTGAGGAATTACCAGATCAGGCTCGCACTCGTGAACAATCCCAAAACCCCGCTCTCCATAGCGATGGCTCAGGTGTCCTACCTCAATCAGAGGGATTTGAGCCTGCTGGCCAAGAGCAAGGGGGTACCACGCCCCGTTGTGATCGCGGCCGAGGGCAGGCTCAAGGTTGTAAAGCGATGATGAAGGCTGGCGTCCTCACCCTGAGCGACAAGCCCGACGACATCGATCTCATCAAGGAGCGGCTGGCGAGTTGGTGTGACGAACGAGGCCTAGACCTTATCGTGACAACGGGCGGCACAGGGCTCTCGCCCCGGGATGTCACCCCTGAGGCCACCCTGTCGGTCATTGACAGGCGGGTACCGGGCATGGAGGAGGTGATGCGCGCCGAGAGCCTGAAAAAGACACCCCATGCCATGATCTCCAGGGCCGTCGTAGGTGCCAGGAAACGCACCCTCATCATCAACCTGCCTGGAAGCCCCAAGGCGGCCAGGGAATGCCTCGAAGCGATAGCCCCCGCTCTACCCCACGCCCTTGAAAAGCTGGGTGGGGACATGAGCGATTGCGCCCAGTCCTGACCTCAATCCGTCCTTTATTCCCATGAATGTAAAGTTTTCCCGGGCCAATGCCGTAATGCTATTCGTACTGGAGTATCAAATCCAGTGACAACCTTGCAGTGAAGAGGAGACGTGAGTGAGGCTCAAGCGTGACCTGAGATATTCTGTGGAGTCAAGCGACTCCGACAAGGTAGTGCGCTTTCATGATTTCCAGAAAATTGAGCATACCTGCCGGGTCAAGGATTACTCGCGGAGTGGCGTCTCATTCTATCTCGAAGACGGCAGCCTGCTTCTGCACATAGGCGACATCATCGGTGATCTCAGATTCTTCTTCTTCAACAGTGAAGTCCATCTGTCCAGTGCCACCATCATCCATATACAGGACGAGGAGAAGAACGGCCAGATCCTGTCCTGCATCGGCTGTTCGTACAACGACCAGGACATGGATGTCTACTCCGTTGTGCGGGCTGACAAGATAACCAAGCTTCAAAACGACTTCCTGGATTTTGTACAGTCCATGGCCATCGAGGAGAACCTCGACCCCGAGTTCGTCAACCTCACCTCGCACCTCAACTTCATCCTCGAAGGGTTTTCCGAGAGACTCTCCCAGGACCTGGAGGTCATCAAGCAGGAGGATGAGTCGCTCCAGGAGACACTCCTGGAGACGTTGCAGGGACTCGCCTTCGATGCGCTCTTTGATGAGCTGAACCGCTACTACGACCACTTCACAACCATCATCAGCCGTTTCACAGATCCCAAGCAGCATTTCATACATCGGGAGTTCTTCCAGAAGCGGCTGAACGAATACCTGGCCAAGTCGGCCCTGTTCCACAGGAGCATAACCAAGCCCCTGGGATATGCGGGTGACTACGAGATGATGAACATCATTTACCGCAATGCCTTTGAGGGGGATACCCTATTCGCCCAGGCCCTGAACAAGGTCGACTGTGAGGGGACCGCGGCCCGGGCTGTGAGAAACCGCAGGACCTACCTTTGCAGAAAGCTCCGTGAAATCCTGACAAACAACACCGTGTCCAGGAACCTCAAGATCATAAGCGTCGCCTGTGGTCCGGCCCACGAATTCTCGGATCTTATCAAGGGATTCGAGGGGAAGACGCTTCCCTACACCATCGAGTTCATCGCCATGGACCAGGACAGTCTCGCCCTGAATGATGCCCGCTCCCGGATCGAACCGCTCGTAAGGGACAATCCTCAGGTGCGGGTATCCTTCGAGCAGGATAACATCAAACGGCTCATCGTGGAAAAGGAGGCCGGAAAGAATCTCTACCTCGAGGCCGACTTCGTTTACACTGCGGGGCTCTTCGACTACCTGTCGGAAAGGGCATCGAACCGTCTCATCCACAAGCTCTACAGCTTCCTGAAGCCGGGGGGCCTGCTGGCCATAGGCAACTTCGGGCTCTATAATCCCCAGAGATTCATCATGGAATATGGTGCCGAGTGGTTCCTGATACACCGCAGCGAGGATGAGATGAAGCGGCTGGCATCAGACCTGCCGGGCAAACCCTCCATGATCGTGGAAAAGGAACCCGAGGGTATCAACCTCTTCCTCAATATCGAAAAGCCATCATAGCCCATCCTCATGTCCCGGGGCCACTGCCGGAACCTCGGGCATGCCGAAGACCTCCTCGAACTGGGCGATATCGGGCAGTTCGGACAGGGAGGTCAGCCCGAAGACCTCAAGGAATTTATCAGAGGTGTAGTACAGCATGGGTTTGCCTGGCTTGATGTCGATGAGCTGGTGCTTTATGAGCTGCTTGAGGCTTGAGGTTGAGTCCACCCCCCGGATGCCGTCGATGGTCTGTTTGGAACAGGGCCCCTTGTACGCGACGACGGCAAGAACCTCCAGGGCCGCCCCGGTCAATCTCACCGGGCTCACGAGTTGACGTATGGAGGGGGCATACTCCGGCTGAGTCATGAAAAGGTAACCGCCGCCGGCCCGGTGGATCCTGAAACTCCGATGGGATGACTCATACAGGACGTTCAGTTCCTCCACGTATCCTTGAATCTCTTCGGGCGACGAATCTGGCAGGATCCTCAGAATATCCTTGAGTGCCACGGCTCCGCTGGCGGAAAAGATGAGCGCCTCGAGGATCTCCCTTTTAGCCACGGATCCCTACCTCCCGCGTCAATGGGTGGATGAACCTCATGGCCGGTCCGTCCTCCTCAGCAGATAGATGGTCGAGAACAGACCCCTCTGGACAAGCTTCAAGATGCTGAGCCGCGACATCTCCAGGGCCGCCATGAAGGCACCTATGAGTTCCGTCTTTTCACCGCTCGGGGCGGCCTCTCTCAGGGCTATTTTCTTCCGGCTCGCGAACAGACCCTGGATACGGGCCATGATCTCCTGAATGCTGAACCGCATGGGCGTGATGTTCACGACGAGCTGCCTGGTCCGGACACGGATGGCGGCGACGGCCTCCATCAGAGGACCCAGGCTTGTCCTGGAGACCTCACGCTCCTCCTGGACAGACCCCTTGGGGAAGGTGTCCCAGTAGAGCATGGGCCTCATGCCGAGCTCCCTGGAGGCCGCCTTGATTGCCTGGTAGGCCATCAGCATCTCCCTGAGTTCCTCAACGGGGTTCTTCCCTTCCTCGTCCTTGTGGGTGAACGCCTCGGGCAGCAGTATGCGCGACTTGAGCCAGATGAGGTAGGACGCCATGTCGAGGAATTCACCTGCCAGAGATATATCGAGCAGGCGTACCCGTTCGATGTAGGCAAGGTACTGGTCGATGATGGGGCTCACCTCCAGGTCCTGCAGGGTGAACCGGTTCTTCTCGATGAGGTAAAGCAGCAGGTCCAGCGGCCCTTCGAACATGGGCAGGCGGAGGACGAAGTCCCTGTCCATAGCCTGCATGCGTTGAGGATGTTCCACTGTCTCCATGGCAATCCTAAAGCTTCATGGCCTCCCTGACGCGAACCATGGTGAGCGCGGACTCGCGGGTCGCCTTCTCGCAGCCAGCCTTGAGGATGTCATCCACCAGGGTCTTGTGGCCTCTGAAATACTCTATCTTCTCCCACACCGGCCTGAACTCGGCAATGAGGTTCTTGATGAGGATCTTCTTGCAGTCCACGCACCCCCACTGAGCGCTCCTGCATCCTGCCTGGATCTCTTCCCGGGTCGACTCATCGGTGAAGAAATCGTGGAAGGGGTAGAGATTGCAGTCCTTGGGCTCCCCGGGATCGCTCCTTCGCATGCGCTTGATGTCCGTGAGCATCTGCATCACCTTGGGTTTCAGGCTCTCTTCCGTCTCTGAGATGAATACGGCATTGCCGTATGACTTGGACATCTTCCTTCCGTCGAGGCCCGGCACCCTGGGGGCCTCGGTGAGGATCTCCTTGGGCTCCCTGAGGATCTCGGCGCCATAGAGGTGGTTGAACCTGCGGACGATCTCCCGGGTCAGCTCAAGATGGGGGAGCTGGTCCTCCCCGATGGGAACCCGGTCCGCGTGGTAGATCACGATGTCGGCCGCCTGGAGAACCGGGTATCCGAGAAAGCCGAAGGTGCTCAGGTCCTTCTCCTTGAGCTCCTCCCTCATCTCCTTGTACGTGGGGTTCCGCTCGAGCCACGAGACCGGGGTGATCATGGACAGGAGCGTGAACAGCTCGGCATGGCTCTTGATGTCGGACTGCCGGAACAGGACCGATCTTTCCGGATCCAGACCCACGCTCAGCCAGATGATCACCATGTCCCGGGAGCTCTGGGCTATGATGGTCGGGTCCTTGTACTCGCTTGTCAGCGCGTGCCAGTCGGCAACGAAATAGAAGCACTGGTATTCGTCCTGGAGGCTCACCCAGTTTTTCAGCACCCCGAGGTAATGCCCCAGGTGGAGGTCTCCGGTAGGCCTGATACCGGAAACGATGCGTCTCTTGTCCATATCTCTCCTCTTCTAGCTCAGCAGTACATATACGATGCCGTTGATAATGGGTGCGATCACGATATCCACCACCTTCGTGAAGATGAGCAGAAGCAGGATGATGAATCCGTAGGGTTGCAGCTTCGAGTAGGAGTAGGCCAATCCGGCGGGGAGGAGCCCTTCCATGATGTGGCTGCCGTCCAGCGGGTGTATGGGTATAAGGTTGAAGATCGCCAGTCCCACGTTGATGACCACCATCATCTGCCCCATGACCACCAGCGGGTAGAGCGGCGTGGGTGCGAGGACCGGTCCGATGAACCTGAGCACCAGTGCGGTCAAGGCCGCCAGCACGAGGTTCGATGCGGGGCCGGCCAGAGACACCCACACCATGTCCTGCCTCGGCCGCTTGAAGTACCGGGGATCAACGGGTACCGGCTTGGCCCAGCCGATCATGCGTGTGACGAAGAGCACCAGCAGGCCGATGGGGTCGATGTGCTTGATGGGGTTGAAGGTGAGCCTGCCTGCCATCTTTGCCGTGGGATCGCCGAAAAGATAGGCGGCATAGCCATGGCATACCTCGTGGACCGTGATGGAAAAGAGCACGGGCACGATGAGCAGGGCAATCTGGCTGAGGATCTGGTTCATCTGGTCCATTGCACAGGCCTTATACATGATGGGCGGAAAGGTGTCAAAAATTAGCCATGGCACCAGGCTACTTCTCGCCGCCTGCTCCGCCCGGGCCGGGGGGTGATCCCGTGACCAGCCGCCTTCTTGCCTTGCCATACGGGCATCCCCACTGCTACCAATGCACTATGGTCGATTACCTCATGCACTGGCCCGCGCTTACCAGGGGCACCCTCCTCGGGCGTTACAAACGGTTCATGGCCGATATCGTGCTCGATGACGGCAGCGTCGTCACGGCTCACTGTCCCAACTCGGGCCGGATGCTGGCATGCTCCGAACCGGGCAGGACGGCGTTCATGACCCTCTCCGAAAAGCCGGGACGGAAATTCCCCTATACCTGGGAGATCATAGAGATGCCCGATTCCCTGGTTATCGTCAACACCATGCGGGCCAACCAGATAGCCGGGGCCGCCATACAAAGGGGGCTCATACCGGAGCTTTCCGGCTATTCATCTCAAAGGGCGGAGGTGAGGATCAGCGATCATTCGCGCATAGACCTGATGCTTTCTGGACAGGGTGTGAGCCCGTGTCTCGTGGAGGTCAAGAGTTCAACCCTGGTGGAAAACGGGATGGCCATGTTCCCCGACGCGGTCACAGACAGGGGTCTGAAGCACGTACGGGACCTCCTGTACATGCGCAGTCAAGGGTACCGGAGCGTCATGCTCTTCATCATCCAGCGTATGGATGCCCGTTCCTTTACCCCTGCCGCCCATATCGACCCGGCATATACCGCCGGGCTCCAAAAGGCATGGAAAGAGGGCCTCGAGGTCATTGTATATGATACCGCGGTCGACCTGTCGGGGGTGGCCTTGGGCAGGAACATTCCTTGCATTCTCTAACCCGGGTCAGGGATCGGTTGTCGGCGGCGTCGATCCTTCCTGTTGAAATTGCCTCACCACGTCACTACATGATTCTCAGGACGGTTTATCACCTGCATGAATGTGATGCCGGAACCGAAGGGAGTGAAGATGAAAAAGCAGGCTCAACCTGATGAAACATCAGGTATTCTCAATGCAGATAAAACACGAGACGACCGGCCGGCCGGGGAGGACAACGGTCCTGGAAAGGATTCCCAGCCAGGCTCGAAGCCGGATGCGTCGAGGAATATCTACACCGAGATCGTCCATTCCCTCATGGACAAGAACAGGAAGAGGGTCACGAGATACTACTGCGCCAACAGCAGGTGCCCTACCACCTTCTTCGACTCGGCCCGAGGATTTCAGTGCCCCGCATGCGGCTCCATGGGGATCATCAGCGAATACAAGCACGACACTGCTCACGAAGATGACATGAACAAGCCCGTCCTCGGGTATCTCGACACCATCGGCCGTCTGTTCTGCTCGGACTGCACGCACCGCCACGGTTTGATCGACGAGGTGAGCATGGTCATCTACCGCGACAGTGATCCCTACAGAAGCGAGAACTGCGATGTCTGCAGGATGCCCCTCAACAAAACGGAACAGCCCGCCGACCGGTAGGCTGTTCTGATACTGAACGACCCCTCCTTCGGAAGAGGGGTCCCACCTGATACCTCCCCAATCCCGTTCATTTCCGTTATAAGAATCTCCATGACCGCCATGCGAATCAACAGGTTCATTGCATCGACCGGGGCCATATCCAGGAGGAAGGCGGACGAACTCATCCTTGCCGGCCGGGTGCAGATCAACGGGAGAAAGGCCCTCCTGGGCGACACCATAGATCCGGGCTCCGATGAAATCCGCCTCGACGGCAGGCCCCTGACCCGGCAGGAAACATGCATCCTGGCCCTGTACAAACCACGGAACATGCTCACCACCCTGAGCGATCCCCAGGGAAGGCCGTGCATCCGCGATCTCATTCCCCGGCAGTTCGTGGGTGTATTCCCGGCCGGCAGGCTGGATTTTGACGCTGAAGGTCTCCTCATTCTCACGAATGACGGTGATTTGGCGCATTCACTCCACCACCCCTCGTTCCAGGTGCCCAAGACCTATCTCGTCAAGGTGACACCGCAGGCCACGTCCGAAGCAATGGATCTCATGGAGAAGGGGATCGTCCTCGACGGAAAGAAGACCCTGCCTGCCCAGATCGCTCCCGTTCATACCGGTCCCGAGTTTTCCCTCCTGAGGTTCACCCTGACACAAGGGCTCAAGAACCAGATCAAGAGGATGGCCTCTTCCGTTGGGCTGAAGGTCGTTTCCATCAAGCGTATCAGTGTCGGGCCCCTCACCCTCAAGGGGATGTCCCCTGGTGAAATACGCCGACTGAGTCTTTCCGAGGTCAGATCGCTCCATAAGATACTAAAAAAACATTAAAAAACTTGACATATGCCTGGTGCACTTTATATTCTTATCTGTATTCAGTTCATAACAGGAGGAGATACATGAACAAATCCGAATTGATCGAAGAGCTCTCCATGCGCATGGCTCTCCACCCCAAGAAGGCCGAGGCCCTTGTGAATTCCATCCTCAATTCAATGATTACAGCCATGAAGAACAAGCGCCGTGTTGAGATCAGGGGATTCGGCAGCTTTGTCATGAGGGATTACAAGCCCTACATCGGACGGAACCCCAAGAGCGGCGAAAAAATCCAGGTCAATTCCAAAACCCTGCCTTTTTTCAAATCCGGCAAAGATATGAGAGATCAGGTGAACGACAAAGAGCAGTAACCCCTGCCCGAAGCCGTTCCGGAATCTTATTGCACGTGAGAGCGTCTATATATTGACGCAATTGACATCGTGCGGTATAATGCACCTCAAGAATTTATGGGAAACCACTCCATACTCATTGTAGACGACGAGGCCCCGAACAGGGAATACCTCTCTGAGGTCCTCTCCGAGGAGGGTTATACCGTAGCGACTGCGGCCAACGGGAAAGACGCCGTCGCCAGGCTCTCGCAGGACTCGTTTCACATCGTCCTCACCGATCTCAAGATGCCGGAGCTCGACGGGCTGGGCGTCATACAGCACCTCATAGACAACAAGCTCAACACCATCGGCATCCTCTACACCGGATACGGGTCCGTCAAGACTGCCGTGGATGCCATGAAACTCGGGGCCTTCGACTATATCACCAAGCCCTTCAAGGCGGACGAGATCAAGGTCGTGGTGAAAAAAGCCCTGGACCACCTCGCGCTGCAGGAGGAGAACCTCTACCTCAAGCAGCAGCTCAAGGCCAAGTACAAGTTCGAGAATATCGTGGGTACCTCTGAAAAGATGCAGAAGATCTTCAGTCTCATCGACAAGGTGGCATCCACGGACTCCACGGTCTTGATCCTGGGTGAATCCGGGACAGGCAAGGAGCTCGTCGCCCGGGCCCTGCATTTCAACTCGTCCAGGTCGGTCAATCCCTTCGTCCCGGTCAACTGCGGCGCAATCCCTGAGGAACTGCTCGAGAGCGAGCTTTTCGGCCACGAGAAAGGTGCGTTCACCGGTGCATTCAGGACGAGGATAGGCCGGTTCGAGCTGGCCAGCAGCGGCAGCATCTTCCTGGATGAGATATCCGAGATGAGCCCGAACCTCCAGGTCAAGCTGCTCCGTGTCATCCAGGAGCGCGAATTCGAACGCGTCGGCGGAGTCAAGTCCATACGGGCCGACCTCAGGATCATCGCAGCAACCAACAGGAATCTCGAGGAAGAAGTGACCAACGGCAGGTTCCGTGAAGACCTCTACTACCGGCTCAATGTCATCCCGTTACACCTGCCGCCCCTGCGCGAGAGGATCGAGGACATTCCGCTCCTGGTCAAGCATTTTCTGAATAAATTCAACAACGGGAAATCGCCGAAAAAGGCCGAGTTCAGCAAGAAGGCCGTGTCAGCCCTCATGCATTACCGCTGGCCGGGCAATGTCCGGGAACTGGAGAATCTGGTGGAGCGCATGGTGGTCTTGTGCGACTCTCCAGTCATAGAAGCGGATGACCTTCCTGAGAAGGTCCTTATCGGGGCTATGGGGACGGCATCCGCTGTTCCGCTCATCGATCTGCCCGAAGCGGGCATTGACCTTTCCACTGCGGTCAACGAATTCGAACGCAGCATCATCATCCAGGCACTGAACAAGAGCAACTGGGTCAAGAACCGGGCAGCCAAGCTCCTCCACGTGAACCGGACGACACTGGTGGAGAAGATCAAGAAGCAGAAGCTCGAAAAGCCCACCGAAACCAACATGTAGCGGGGCACAAAAGGAAGCTTCCTTTCTCCCTCGGCCTAACCCTTTTCATGAATGTGGCATGGAAGTTGTATTTCCATGCTGCGGTGAAGAATTACAGACCCTTACTGTTCATGCTGAGGAATGCACTCGGGTATGCCCTGCAGACCATGTGCATGATCCTCGTCGCTGCAGGCCCGGCGAGCGCAGGAGACATCCTAGTAGGAGGCTCCGGCGACGGCACACGGGTCGTCTTCCATCTGAAGGCAGATGACAGCATCAGCCCGGATCTGGCAGAACAAAACCAGACACTCATCGTCAATTTTCCCCACACTGTCGCCGAGCCACAGACGATCCAGGACCGGTTCATGATCCAGTCCCTCTCCTTCGACGGCATCAAGGCAGTCATTGCCCTGAAACAGCCTTTCACCTACAAGGCTTCGTTCAAACAGTTCCCGTCACGCTTCGTCATCGACATCTCCGGGAAGACGGCCCGGGAAACCGAAGACGCCTGTCCCGTCAGACATTTCGAGATCATCCCCGGCAAGGCCCGCTTCAGCGTTGCCATGGTCCTCAAAGAGGGCCCCCTGCCGGAAGTCCGTGCCACCAAGGGCGGGAGGATCTTCATCCGTTTTCCAGTTGAGTTCCCCTGTACGGACATTCAGAGGCTCCTCGAAGGTGTCCCGCAGCTTCAGTTTGTCGGCCTCATGAAGATGGCCAACGGTACTACCCTCACCCTATCCCTGAAAGAGCCTTTTATCCTGGAGAGCACCAGGGCTGACAGGGGTGAAAGCAGGATCACCTTTGTCATGAGCACCTCGGGCCAGCAATCACCGGAGGCGAGGGAACTCACTGCACGAAGCCTCTTTGATGCAGGGAACAGGGCAGGGGTCATTGTGACCCTGGAGCCGCAGATACGATCGCTGAGCCCTGGCGAGAAGATCCTCCTGGCAAGGTCCTACTGGTCCGTTGCCTTCCCGTACAAGATGGGGGAACAGTCGAACAAGTCCCTGTCCCTGATGAACGAGGCCATCCGGGAAATGCCAGAAAGCCCAGAGCAGGAACGGCTCCAGCTGGAGTACTGTTCCATGCTTATCCGGGCAGGCTTACCCGCGGAGGCTTCCTCGACTATCAGCAGGCTGAAGGCCTCCGGGAACGACGACATAAAGGCAGAGGCATCCATCCGGGAGATGGACATCCTGAACCGTGCCGGTTCCTATCAGGATGCCTATGCCGCCGCCAAGAGGCTGATGATGGGCCTCGGCGGCAAAGGCCTGCAGGAAGATCTCAAGGCCCTGTACTCGGCCACCCTTGCGGACACCTACCTCGGGTTGAACGATCATCCAAAGGCCCTGGATCTGTACCGGCAGGTTCTTGCCGCGGATCCCGACTATCCCGGGGAGGATCCCGGCATCTTCGCACGCATGGGCGACGCGGCCTTCAGGATGAATGACTTCCCCCAGGCCAGGGACTACCTCACCATGGCCTTCAACCTTTCAGGTGCTCCCGGCAGACAGAAATATCTCCTCATGCTGGGAGACAGCCTCTACCAGATAGGGGAGAAGGACAGGGCCATCGTTGTCTTCTCGCAGGTGGAGAACCTGGGTGCCAAGGGTGACAGCCTCGTCATTGCCAAGCTCAAGACGGCCCGCATCATCATCGAAAAGAACACGGACGAGAGGGGAAAACTTCCTGACCGGGCTTTCAACGAGGTCATGGATATCTATGAAACCCTGAAGGCCTCGGAGGAATTCAAGGACAAATCGCTGGCCTCCCTGGTGAAAGTGAGGATAGCTCAGGCCTATGCGAAGCATGGTGACTGGGAGAAGGCGCTGGAAACCTACCATGAGGTCTGGAAGAATACGACCAAGGGTGACTCGATCCACCACTATGCCCAGGTTGAGGCCATCAGGAGCATCATCGAACGGGTCCGCATCCTCTACCGCGATTCCCGTTATGACCGTATCTACGCCATCTATACGCGCTACAAGCCGAACTTCATAAAAGAAATGCAGGACAGCGCCACGCTCTTCATCATGGGCGACGCCCTGAACCGCATCGGCCAGGTGGAGCAGGCACGGTCCATGCTGGAATCATCCACCAGGGGAGATTCCATCTACAAGGAACAGGCCTTCTATCTGCTCTTCACCATCGATGTCAAACGCGGAAAGTACCAGGAAGCCCTCATCTGGAACACCATATACCTGAGCACCTACCCAAAGGGAAAGGATGCCCAGATCATGAACGACAGGCGTGGCGAGGTGCTGTACAGGCTCGGAAGCCTCAGTGCAGCCCTGCCCTATCTCGAAGCCTCGGCCGCCAGCGGAAGCCCACTGGCACTTCATTCGTTGTCTTACCTTACGGATGCCTACCGGAGGCTTGGCATGCCCCAGCAGGAGCAGACGGCCCTGGACAGAATCATTGCATTCCATCCGGAACGAGTCTCTCCCATCATCGAGGAGGCTCTCTATCTTCGGGCGGGCCAGGCGAAAAAGGCCGGAGACTTCACGAGGGCTTCTTCTCTCTTCCAGACCCTTCTGGATGCCTACCCCAAGTCGTCCCATGCCCCATGGGCCATGTACTATCTCGCAGACATAGCCCACGACCAGGGGGACAACCCGAAGGCAAGGGAGCTCCTCACCCACATCATACGGGTCAGCAAGGACCCGGTCCTCGTATCCGCTGCACGGGTCTCCTCCGATGTGATGGAGCTGAACAGGGATCTGCAGGGTTATGACGCCATGAAAACGGGCACGGGGAGGAAGTAGGGGAGATGGGCATCGCCATACTGGACACTGACAAGGAGATCGTCAGCATCCTCGCCGAGCTCATAGCCGAGACGGGGGAATCCCCCTGTCCCTTCACCAGCAAGGACAAGTTCCTGGAGGTCATAGACCCGAAATCACATTCCATTGCCATCATATCCGATGAGTTCGTGGACGTGGTGGAGGGGACCAAGCAGGTCTACGACTCCATCGAGATCATAGGCATCGGTACTGCGGACGGCTCGGCATGCCTGAAGGCGGGGGCGGCCCATTATCTGAAGAAGCCCTTCCGGGCCGAGGAGATCGTGCGTGTCATCGGGGCGCTCTCTGCACCCAAGACAGGCACGGGAAAGGAAAACGGATCCCCCTTCGTGGTGGCTGATCCCGCAATGGGCCGCATCGTGGATATCATCCGCAAGGTTGCCCCCACCCAGGCCCCTGTACTCATCATGGGGGAGTCGGGGACCGGCAAGGAGGTCATCGCCAGGAACATCCATGCCCTGAGCAAGAGGAGAAGCGGGCCCTACGTGGGCATCAACCTCGCGGCCATCCCCGAGACCCTCCTGGAGAGCGAGCTCTTCGGCTACGAGAAGGGCGCATTCACCGGCGCATATGCCACCAGGGTAGGCAGGTTCGAACAGGCCGACGGCGGCACCATCCTGCTCGACGAGGTGACCGAGATCGGCTCAGGCCTCCAGGCAAAGCTCCTGCGGGTCCTGCAGGAACGGCAGATAGACCGCGTCGGGGGAAAGACGCCCATCAAGGTGGACTTCCGCGTCATCTCCACCACCAACAGGGACATCGAAGAGGAGATCAGGGCGGGACGGTTCAGGAACGACCTCTTTTACCGCCTGAACGTGATCCCCGTCAAGGTCCCTCCCCTGAGGGAGAGAAGGGAAGACATCCTGCCCCTGGCGGCCCATTTCATCACGAAGATCGCGGCCCGCGAAGGCATGCAGGAAAAAGTGCTCAGCGCAGGGGCAAAAGATGCCCTGTTGAAATACCACTGGCCGGGGAATGTGCGGGAGATGGAAAACGTGATCGAACGCGCCATGATCCTGAACGAAGGGGAAACCATCTCGTCCGAGCATGTCGTGGCGGGAAACACGGCTTCAGCGGACTCCGGCGCGGTTCCCCCGACGGGAACCACCATTCACGACATGGAAAAGAGCCTTATATTCTCAACCTTGCGGAAGGTCGAGGGAAACAGGACCAGGGCGGCCACGCTCCTCGGCATCAGTATCCGGACGCTGCGGAACAAACTCAACGAATACTCCAGAGGTGGTCAAATTTCTGACGATGAGTCCGTGGTCGCGAACGGCCCTGACCCTGAAGAATCCTAGCTCTTCCCGGCACTTTTCCCCTTGGTATGACAATTGCTTCTTAAGCCTCGAGGAGAGCGCATATGGGCAACATCTTCGGCAAAATAATCGAGGAAGCAACGGAACACATGACCTACCGGACCTACCGACAGGAGGTCATATCCAGCAACATCGCCAATGTGGACACCCCCGGCTACAAGGCCAAGGAGGCCCTTTTTGAGAAAGAGCTTGACTCCAGGCTGAAGCTCACAACCACGGCCCCCGGACACCTGAGGAAATCCCCCGGCCAGGGCCTGTACAAGACCGTGGCCGACCCCTATTCCCGGATCGGCAACGACTCAAATACCGTGGACATCGACCGGGAAATGATGAAGCTCAACCAGAATCAGCTCCTCTACAGCGCTTCCGCTGAGATCATTACAAGAAAGCTCGAAGGGCTGAGGAACGTCATAGGAGGTATCAGGTAATGGACCTTTTCACCGCCATGGACATCAGCGCCAGCGGCCTTCGGGCCCAGCGGACCACGATGAACGTCATCTCAAGCAACATCGCCAACGCACGCACGACGCGGACCGCAGACGGCGGCCCCTATCTGCGCAGGGACGTGATCTTACGAGAGAACTCCTTCGAGGATCAGCTTGCCAGCGTGGACGTGGAGGCCATAACCACGGACCCCTCCCCGGGAGAGCGGATCTATGACCCCAGCAGCCCCGATGCGGACGAGCAGGGCTATGTCACCATGCCGAACGTGAACCTCATGGAGGAGATGGTGAACATGATGAACGCCACAAGGGCCTTTGAGGCCAATACCATTGCCGTGAAGTCCCAGAAGGACATGGCCCTCAAGGCCCTGCAGATCGGGAGGTAAGCATGCGCATCGACAAGCCTGATTTCACCCTGACGAATCCCCTGAGTCCTGCCAAGGAAAAGACCACGGGCAAGGGGCTGGATTTCGTGGATACCCTGAAAGAGGCCATCGATTCCACCAACAAGCTGGTCAAGGAATCGGAGCTGGCGGCAGCGGACCTCTCCTCTGGAAAGGCACCCAATATCCACGAAGCCATGATCGCCATGCAGAAGGCTGACATCACGCTGCGGCTCATGGTATCCATGACCAACAAGCTCATTGAAGGCTACAACGAACTCAACAGGTTGAGATAGCCATGATGAAACTCCTCACACAACTCCCGGCAAAATTCACCGCCATGAGCATGAGCCAGCGGTTCGGCCTGCTGGCCGTGAGCGCCATGGCCGTTGCGGTCGTCGTGGTGAGCCTCATGTGGGCCACTGCTCCCAAGTACCAGTATCTCTTCACGGACCTGAACGAACAGGATGCTTCGCTCGTCGTGCAGCACCTCAAGGACGCCCGCACCCCCTACAAGCTCACCAAGGGTGGATCGGCCATCATGATCCCCGAAAAGAACGTCTACGAGACACGCCTGACGCTGGCAGCCCAGGGCATCCCCAAGGGCGGGGTTGGCAAGGGCTTCGCGCTCTTCGACGAGACCGACTTCTCCACCTCCGAGTTCGTGCAGAAGATCAACTACCAGAGGGCCCTCCAGAACGAGCTTGCCAACACCATCATGTCTCTGGAAGAGGTTGATTTTGCCCGGGTCCACATCGCCATGCCCAAGGAAAGCATCTTCATAGAGGATGAGAAGCCCGCCAAGGCCTCCATCGTCATCAAGACAAGGCCCGGCATGCAGATGGGCCCCTCCAAGGTCCAGGGCATCGTGTACCTCGTGGAGAAGAGCATACGCGGGCTCGACCCCGAGAATATCTCCATCATGGACATCAAAGGCAGGGTCCTCTACGAGGGCAAGAAGGACTCCGATTCGGTGATCATGGCCAGCGACCGCCTCGAGTTCAAGCGGTCCATCGAAAACCAGCTCCAGGAAAGGGCGCAAGACCTCCTGGAAAAGATCGTGGGCCCGAATGCCGCGGTGGTGAAGGTGAGCGCGGATGTGAACATGGACCTGGTCAAGAGCGTCCAGGACATGTATGACCCCGAGATCCATGTGGTCCGATCGGAAGAACTCAAGAACCAGTACGCCGGTGCTGAAAAGGAAACCCAGGGGGCGGCCGGTACGACGTCGAACCTTCCCACCGGCAGAGGGGGCCCCGAAGCCGTTGCCGGCGCAGGAGAAAAAGGGGCGGGCAGCGTCATCAGGAACTACGAGATCGGCAGAAACCAGACCGAGCATGTCTATTCCCCGGGAGATGTCAAAAAGTTGACGATCTCCGTGGTGGTGGATGGTACCTACAAGGCCGGCAAGGACGGAAACAAGATGTTCGTGGCCCGCCAGGCTTCCGAGCTCAAGGAGATCGAGAATGCCGTGAAGAATTCCGTCGGCTTCAGCGCAGACCGCGAAGACCTGATCTCGGTGTCCTGCATGCCCTTTGCCCAGGATGACACCGATCTGGCCGCCATCTCCGCCAAGGAGAAAAACAAGGAGCTGATCATGACCCTGGTGAAATATGCCCTCTTCTTCGCCATGGTGATCCTGGTCCTTTTCCTGGTCATCAGGCCCCTGCTCAAATGGCTCACGAAATCGGTGAAGGTGGTGGAACGCGTCCACACGCACGAGAGGGGCCTCCCCATGGAGGAGCGCGATCTCCTGGACGGCGGTGAGGAATATCCCCAGATCGAGGCGGTGGCCAAGAGTGATGAGATGAAGCGCGCGGTCCAGGGGAAGCGCAAGACCATCGAGCACATTACGAAGAATGATATGAACACCGCCACGGCGGTGGTGAAATCCTGGCTGCAGGAGAGTGCGTAATGGGAAAACTCAAGAAGGTGGACGGCCCCCAGAAGGCCGCGATCTTTCTCATGGCCATGGGCGACGACTTCACCCAGGCCGTGTTCAAAGGGCTGACCGACCATGAGATGATGCTCCTGGGAAGGCGCATGGCCACGCTTGAAGACGTGACCATCCCGGTGGATACGGTTCGGACCATCATGGATGAGTTCGAACAGCTGAGCGGTGAAGTCAGCGGAGTCACGGGCAAGGGGATCACGTATCTGCGCGATGCCCTGGTTTCGGCTCTGGGCCAGGACAAGGCCAAACCCATACTGGACTCCATCTCCCTGGCCATGGATACGGCGGCCTTCTCATCGCTGCGTTCCATAGACCCGACCATCCTCGTGGATTACCTCAAGGGGGAGCATCCCCAGACCATCGCCCTGGTGCTGGCCCACCTGGACCACCAGAAGGTCGCACAGATCATCAAGGAGATGCCCGAAAAGCTCCAGCCCGAGATCATCTTCCGCATCGCGAATCTCGGCATGGTGCCCTCGGGCGTCATAGAGGACGTTGACGAAGTGCTGAAGAATGAGATCGAGGCCATGGGAAGCGTGGAGAGCAAGAAGCTCGGCGGCATCGAAACCGTCGCCGAGATCATGAACCAGCTCGACCACAACACCGAGAACAACATCTTCGCTTCGCTGGAAGAGGTCGATGCAGACCTTGCGGAAAACATCCGCCAGAAGATGTTCGTCTTCGAGGACCTCATCAACATCGACAACCGCGGAATCCAGACCATCCTCAAGGAGATCACCAACGAAGACCTGTCCCTGGCGCTCAAGACTTCCAGCGAGACGCTCAAGGGTCATATCCTCAAGAACATGTCTTCACGCGCTTCGGAGATGCTCCTCGAAGACATGGAGACCATGGGCCCGGTGAAGCTCTCGGATGTGGAGAACGCCCAGCAGAACATCGTCCGCGTTGCCCGAAAGCTCGAAGCGGCCGGAAAGATCGTCATCGGCGGAAAGGGTGGAGAGGATGTCCTCGTCTAGAATCATCCGCGACGACGATCCGAGGGACTGCTCCATCACCCCGTACTGTGTCAAGGAGATGCAGGGCAAGGGGAGCCTCAAGGATGCCCAGGCCCAGGCCGAGTCCATACTGAAGAAGGCACGGGCGGAGAAGGAAGCCATCGAGATGGAGGCCTACCGTAAGGGACTTGAGCAGGGGCAGGCCCAGGGCCAGAAAATGGCGGTCAAGAAGATCGAACCCCTCCTCGGGACCCTGAACAACGCCGTTGAAGAGCTCAAGAAGATCCGGCAGCTCATCGTGGAAAGGCACCAGGATCAGGTCATAGAGATCCTGGTCCTCATCGCCGAGAGGATCATCCACCGGGAAATCCAGATTTCCCCCGACACCATCCTGGACACCATCAGGCAGGCATGCAACCACCTCGCCGAGACCGAGGAGATCCGCATCAGGCTGCATCCTTCGGATTTCGAATACATCCGCGACATAGAGAGGATCCTTTCCAGGCACCTGACGGGAAAAGGGAATCTCCACTTCAGCGAGGACAGTTCCCTGGACCGCGGGGGTGTCGTCATTCACACCGAATTCGGCGAAATCGATGCGAGCATACGGTCGCAGATCGATCACATGAAAGAGGTCCTGCTGGAGAAATGATCGACCTGAGGAGACACATCCTGGCGCTGCGCGAGCTTGATCCCATCCAGGTGAGGGGCAAGGTGACCAACATCGTGGGTCTGGTGGTGGAGGGCCATGGACCCGGCAGTTCCATGGGCGGCATGTGCGAAATCTATTCCAGGTCCCGGAAAGACTCAATCATGGCCGAAGTTGTGGGTTTCCGCGACAAGCGGGTCCTGCTCATGCCGCTGGGAGACCTGAGCGGTATCGGCCCCGGCAGCATGATCATCGCCAGAAAAGCACAGCCCACGGTCAGGGTGGGCAACGACATGCTCGGCCGCGTCATCGACGGCATGGGAAACCCCCTGGACGGCAGGGGGCCCCTGGTGCTGGATTACGAGATGCCGCTCTACGGCAACCCCTACAATCCCTTGAAGAAGAGGCGCATCGATGCCCCCCTGGATCTCGGCATCAGGGCCATCAACGGCTGCCTGACCATCGGCAAGGGCCAGCGCATGGCCATCATGTCGGGCTCCGGCGTGGGCAAGAGCGTGCTGCTCGGCATGATCGCACGCCACACCAAGGCCGATGTAAATGTGATCGCGCTCATCGGGGAGCGCGGCAGAGAGGTCAAGGAGTTCCTGGAGAGGGACCTGGGCGAAGACGGCCTCAAGAGGTCCGTCGTTGTGACCGCCATTTCGGACCAGCCTTCGCTCATCCGCATCAGGGGCGCATATCTTGCCACGACCATCGCGGAATACTTCCGCAATCAGGGCCTTGACGTGCTGCTCATGATGGACTCCATAACCCGCTTCGCCATGTCCATGCGGGAGGTCGGCCTGGCGGTGGGAGAACCTCCCACCACCAAGGGATATACCCCATCCTGCTTCGCCAAGATGCCCAAGCTCCTGGAAAGGGCCGGGAACACCTCGTCAAGGGGGAGCATCACCGGCCTCTACACGGTTCTGGTGGAGGGTGACGACATGAGCGAACCCGTAGCCGACACGGTCCGCTCCATTGTGGACGGCCACATCGTGCTCTCCAGGGATCTCGCCGCCAGGGCACACTACCCTGCCATCGACATCCTGCGCAGCGTCAGCAGGGTCATGAACGACATCGTCGAGGAAAAGCACCTCAAGGCGGCACAGACTGTTCAGTCCATGGTGGCTGTCTACGAGGAGGCCAGAGACCTCATCAACATAGGGGCATACGTCACCGGAAACAACCCCGAGATCGATACGGCCATCCGCCATAACGATGTCATCAACCGTTTCCTCAGGCAGGGTATCAACGAGAAGGCCACCATGGAGGATTCGGTGGCCCAGCTGAACGCCCTGGCCGAGTCAAAGAAGACGGCGGGGAAAGCATAAATGGCCTTTCATTACAAGTTCGAGACCCTGCTGAATGTGCGGAAGATCCAGGAAAACATGGCCCAGCAGGCGTTCTCCCATGCCCAGAGACATCTGGCCGCGTTGGCTGCCATGAAGGAGCAGGTCATGGCGAGGAAAGAGGTGCTCAGGGCCGAGATGATGACCAGGATGAAAGGCGGCCTCAGTTCTTGCGAGGTGAAGAGCTACTCCGACTATCTCCATCACCTGGATGGAGGTATCGAGCGCATCAATGAGAACATGGAAAAGGCCCAACGCCTGCTCGACGAGAGGAGAGAGGAACTCCTGAAGGCGAAGAGGGCATACAAGGCGATTCTCAGGCTCAAGGAGATCCATCAGGCCAGGCATGAAGAGGCCGAGAGGAAAAAAGAGATGAAGTTCCTCGATGAGATCGCCATCATGAATGCCGGAGGTGGAAAATGAAGGCGAAGATTCTGCTTGGATTAGTGATCATCAATCTGGCTTTTATCGGCATCTATCTGGCCGTCAGACCTACCCCGGTGGCGGCGGGCAACAACGTGCCTCAGGCAAAGGAACAGCCCCAGCAGCAGATCCAGCAGCCCTTCGGCCTGAACACCTCCGATCAGCTGGAGATCCTCCGCCAAAAGGAAGAACGTCTCAAGGCCCGCGAGATGGAGCTCAAAGAACTGGAGCAGCAGGTCCAGGGGAAGATCAAGCGCCTCGAAGACGTTGAGGCTGCCATCAAGAGCGATCTGGCTTCCTACAAATTCGTGAGCGGCGAAAGGATCAAACACCTCGTCAAGATCTACTCCTCCATGAAACCGGGGGCTGCAGCGAACCTGATGAACAACCTCGATACGGATGTGGCTGTGGAGGTCTTTCTGGGCATGAAGGGGGACATTGCGGGCAGCATCCTGTCCTATATGGAGCCCGTCAAGGCCGCTGGCATCACCCAGCGTCTGGTGAGCTACCGGGGCGGCAGTGCGGCTCCGGCAGGGAATACGGCAGCTTCACAGCAGTAAGGACCCTCCACGCCGTCATCAGAACAGGAGATACAAGGGCTGCAGCCACGCAATGCCCGGGGGCTCATTCAGAGAAGCCTGGAGAGGTCATCGAAGGGCCGGTCGGCCTTGAAATCGGGATTGTATGTGTCCGAAGCCCCCATGTCCTGACAGAACACCGTCTCGAACCCAAGATCACAGGCCTTCCGGAGCACTGCCTCGTATTCACCGGCATCGAGGGGACGCCGCATGTCGGGCATGTCGCCCCGGTAGTAGACGGGGTTGTACTGGGACATGATGCTCACCGGGATCTCCGTTGAGAGTCCGGAGAGGAACTCGAGCACCGAGAAGGGATTGGAGATCATCCCCGGAAGCACCAGGTGCCTCACCAGGAGGCCATGCGATGCCCTGCCCTCGGTGTCTTCCACCAGAGGCCCGGCCGTTTCCCAGAGATATTCGATGGCATCCCGGGCCACATCCCAGTAGTCGCTCACCCCGCTCAAGGTCTTCCCCGCGACGTTGTCTCCGTACTTGAGGTCCATCAGATAGATCCGTGCATGATCCCTCCACAGATGAAGGCATTCCCTGGTCTCGTATCCGCTCGAATTGACAAGGACCGGCAGCCTCATCCCCGATGCGCGCGCCTGTTCGATGGACTCCAGGATCCAGGGTGTATAATGGGTCGGGCTGACCAGGTTGATGTTGGAGCACCCTTCCCCCTCGAGCCTCAGCATGGCCAGGGCCAGTTCACCCGGGGTCATGGCCCTGCCCTCGCAGGACTGGCTTATCTGATGGTTCTGGCAATAGCTGCAACGCATGGGACAGCCACAGAAGAAGACGGCACCCGAGCCTGATCCTGCAACCAGGGGCGGCTCCTCCCCGCGGTGGACGACCACGGCTCCCACCCGGAGCTCGCTCCCGGACCTGCAGGCGCCGCTGGCTCGAGCCCGGTCGATGCCGCACAGCCTCGGGCAGAGAAAGCAGCCCCTCATGGGGCGTCCTTGATGAGGTCGAACAGGACCTTGCCCTTGTCGTCCCGGGGAATCTCGGGGACAAAGACAACCTTCCTGGGTGTCTTGAAGTTCGCGAGCTGTTTGCGGGCGAATTTCTTCACGTCGTCTTCGGTCAGATGCGGAGAATCGCTGACCACAAAGGCCTTGATGATGGCGCCCCTCATGAGGTCGGGCTCGCCGATGATGGCGGAATCCCTGATGCCGGGCAGCGAGTTGAGCACATTGGTCACCTCGCGGGTATAGACGTTGAAGCCCGAGGTGATGACCATATCCTTCTTGTACCCGGTGATATAGATGTATCCCTCATCGTCCATGTACCCGAGATCACCGGTGTGGAGCCACCCGTCCTTTATGATGTCGCTGGTCTCCCGTGGGCGGTTGTAATAGCCCTTCATGATGTTGGGCCCCTTGAAGAGAAGCTCGCCGGTTTGCCCGGGCCCGAGGATGGTGCCGTCGTCGTCCTCCACCCTTGCCGTGACCCCGGGCACGGTCTGCCCTATCGATGCAGGCTTGATGGTTCTGTGTTTCTGGTTCACCGAGCAGACCGGCGAGGCCTCGGTGATGCCGTAGCCCTGCCGGATGTCGGCATGAAATTTCTGTCTGAAGGCATCGTACACCTCAAGGGGCAGGGCCGAGCCCCCGGCAACGAGCGCCCTCATTCCTGTATAGTCGATGTCCTGCAGTTCCGGATGATGAATCAGCCCGAAGAAGAGCGTGGGAACGGCACATATTGCGGAGATCCCCGCTTCGGCAATGGCGGTTCTCAGCTCCTTGAAGTCGATCTTCTTCATCAGGTAGATGGTGCCGCCGTAGCGGAGCATGGAGAGCATGTTACAGCTGGCGCTGAAGGAATGGAAACAGGGGATGAGGGTGAGCGTGGTGTCCGTGTCGTCGGCTTCCATGCAGCTCCGCAGGAGGTCGGAGTTATGGTCGAGGTTCGCCTGGGTCAGCTGGGCGCCCATGGGGTACCCGGTGAGCCCCGATGAATAGATGATGGCCGCGACATCGTCCTTTTCCCGGTCTTCCACGATGCCGCTGCCGCTGCCCGAGACCCACCGGGGGAAATCACCCTCCTTCCCCACCGTGATGAAAACATCCTGAGGGCATTCGGAGGCTATGGCATCATAGGTGTCCCTGTTGCCCTCCTCCATGATCAGTACCCTCGACTCGGAATCGCTCAGGATGTGCCTGAGTTCCCGTGAGGTATAGGCAGGGTTGACCGTGGTCACCACCGCACCGATGCCCATGGTGGCCATGTAGGTGATGACGAATTCCGGCATGTTCGGCAGCACGAGGGTGACATGGTCGTCCCTGCCGATGCCTGCCTTGCGGAGCGCAGTCCCCAGGGAATCGGTGAGCCGGTAGAGTTCTCCAAAGGTTATGGACTGGTCCCGGAAACGGATGGCGACTTTGCCGGGCCTCTCCTTGGCGTGCTCTTGCAGCCACGAGTAGAGATTCATGCTCCCCCCTTACACGAGATCAAGGAAAACTGAAGTCTTACAGAGCAATTCCTGGTCCGACTCTCCAAGTACTACATTCCAGCTTGCTCATTCAACAGAATTCATGACTGCGGGTTTCCCGTTCAGGTCATCTTCACGATGATGTCGCTGATGATGTTGGCCGCTTCGTCTCCCCTGTCGGCGGCATTGCTCAGGTGCCGGTAGATCTCCCGCATCTTGAGCATGTATACCGGATCGCTCCCCTCGAAGAGGTCCCCAAGCGCTGTGCGGTATTCCTTTTCCATCTTGTTCTCGCATGCCTTGGCCTCCCTGGCGTGCTCCATGGCGACGTTCGGGTAGTGCTGGAGGTTCTTCAGCGCCGCGTTCAGCTCCTTGCACTCCTTTTTGAGGGTCTCGGTCATGTCATGGATATGTTTGTCCGCCTGGACCTTGTAGATCTGCATCTCGTATACCGTTGTGCATGCATAGTCCATGACATCGTCGATGGCCCTGGACAGGGAGAAGATGTCTTCCCGGTCTATGGGGGTGATAAAGGTCTGGTTGAGGTGATCGATGATGATCCGGCGGAGGTCGTCCGCCTCCATCTCAACGTCCTTGACGTGCTCGGCGTTCTCCCTGGTGCTGTCGGCAACGAATTCACACAGGGCGCACAGCCCCTCCAGGGTCTTTCTGCCCTGGTCATGGAGGAGCTCGAAAAAATTACTGTTGGCCTTCTTTTTTTTCCACCACATGAGTTGTCTCCGCAACACCGTCCTCTCTGTCTTTTCGGGCTGTTGTCATAAAAAAATGAAGGGTCAATCCCTGTTCATGCATGCCGCTGTCTTTCACCTCTCTTTGTGCTCCGTCTCCATGCAGAACTTGTAACACTCGAAATCCTCTCCGCTGTCCTCCTGAAAAAGGCGGTTGGTCCTGCAGTATACCTGGAGATCGCTGCTCTCACGGTGGACACAGATGGTGCAGAAGGAGGCCATGGTGAGCTCCTGCTCGATCCTGAGCCCGTACTTGCCGTACTTGGGACAGGCGGAACAGTCCTGGATGGGACCTACCCTCATGGCGCACCAGACGCAGCGGGTGGTACGGAAATCCATGGGGAAGTACATACGATGGCACCGGGCAAAAGGGCAAGGGGAATCAATCTCTAAAAAGGCCAGAGCGATCTGAGGGCCTTCAAGAGACCGGGAAGGCCCTGCTCCGAGGACTCGGCAGGTTCGGTTCCCGCGAGAAACGGGAGCCGCATGGGCGATGCCGTCCATATGGTGGCGCGCTTACCGTTGAGCGGGTCGACCTCACAGAAGGTGACTCCCCCTGGGACCTCCCTGGGTGCCGGGGCGGCGAGCCGGGCCATGATCCTGCCCGCCACGGGCAGCGCCCCGGTAGCCCCGGTGAGTCCCGTTGCCCTGAAGGCATCATCCCCCACCCACACGACGGCCGCCAGGTCCTGCGTATAGGCGGCGAACCACGAATCCCTCAGGTCGTTGGTGGTACCCGTCTTGCCGAAGACACCGTCAGGAACGCCATAGTCCCTGGCTCTCCTTGCGGTCCCCCGCCGGAGCACCTCCTGCAACCCTGCATCGATGAGATAGGCAGGGCCGGCGTCGAGGACCCTCACAGCGGCCTCGGGGTCTGCCTTCCAGAGGACGGCATCGTGCCTGTTCAGGACGGCATCCAGGCACCGGGGTTCCTGCCTCGTGCCCCCGCTGGCAAAGACAGCGTACATGGCGGCGACGTCCAGCGGCGAGCATTCCACCGCGCCCAGGAGGAGTGAGGGCTGGGCTGAAACGGAGACTCCCGGCATGACCGCCTTCACCTGTGCAGCCACGCGTTCGAGCCCCAGGGCGAGACCAAGCCGGACCGTTGCCTGGTTATAGGAGTTCACCAGGGCGTCCATGAGCAGAACTTCCCCATGGCTTGTGCCATCATAGTTGGCGGGAGACCACCTGGATTTGTCCGGAAGCGTGACGGTCAGCGGGCTGTCATCCAGCATGCTCGAAAGGGTGTAGCCGTTCACCAGCGCGGTGTAGTAGACGACGGGCTTGATGAGCGAGCCGATGCTGCGCCTCATTGACACGGCCCGGTTGAACTGGGACGTGCGATAATCCCTCCCGCCGACCATGGCCAGGATCTCCCCGGAGGCGGGCCTGAGGATGACACAGGCGGCCTGGACGGTTCCGGATCGTCCTGCAATGCCGCCTGACAGGGCCTTCTCCGCTGTGCGCTGGACATGCATGTCCAGGGTCGTGAAGATGCGCAGGCCGCCCTCGGAGAGGAAATCTTCCCCGGGAGAGAGTCCGCGGACAGATGACAATACATGGTCAATGAAATAGGGTGCCTGCTTCATGGAGGGGCTGAACGGGACGATGCCCAGGGGCTTGTGGACAGCGGTCTCGTAGCGCTGGGATGTTATCCTGCCCTGCTCGCGCATGAGTCCCAGCACGGTGTTCCTGCGCTCCAGGGCGGTAACGGGATGGGTGTAGGGGGAGTACCTGTTGGGAGACCGGATGAGCCCCACCAGCAGGGCCGCCTCGTGCAGCTCGAGCGCTGAGACGTCCTTGTCGAAGAAGACCCGGGAAGCCCTCCCGAACCCATGGATTCCCGCATACCCGGAACGCCCGAGATAGATCTCGTTGAGGTACATGGCAAGGATCTCATCCTTGGTATAGACCCTCTCCATGATCAGGGAGAGCCAGACTTCCTTGAGCTTGCGGCTGACGGTCCTCTCATGGGTCAGGAAGAGATTTTTCACGAGCTGCTGGGTGATGGTGGACCCCCCCTCCATGATCTTCGCCTGGAAAACGTCAGCCAGAAAGGCCCTGAGCATGGCCCTCAGGTCGATGCCCCCATGCTCGTAGAATCTCTGGTCCTCCACGCCCAGCACCGCATCGATGAGAGAGACCGGGCAGGTCTCCAGGGAGATGATCTCCCTGTCTTCGAAACCGGCGTCATAGATGGTTGCGATGGTCTCGGGCTCCAGTCGCACCGACGGCACGACCTGCCCGGAATGGCCGGAAATGATCCTCTTCACCCTTCCTCCACCCAGTATCAGCTTCACCAAAGCGGCCTCCCCGGCCCCATCGGGATACGCGAAGGGGTGGAGGTATATGGTCATGAGGTCTGCTGCAAGGCTGTACTGGCCGGGCGTCCTCGCCTGAGGGGCCCTGCGGTATCTCAGATGAGAAAGCCTTTCCACGAGCCCGGTCCGGGATATGTCGACACCCGGGGTTATCGTGAAGGGGCCGCTGTAGATCCGCGAGGGGAGGTGCCAAAGGACGCCGATCTGCATCTTCCGGATCTCCCGGTAGGCATTCAGGCTGAAGAGGGCCACGATCAGCATGCCGGCGATCCCGAGGACACAGATTCCCCACACCATGAACCTTTTCCATCGCGACACAGCCCAATCTCTATAGACATTCGTCCATGGCGGTGTCAATGGCGGGCGGGTTTCCTTCAGTCAGGAAAGGCAGGCTCAGAACAAAAGGCTCGGATCCTCAGGGCTGCCGTCTCCTCAGGACCTCGCGCTGTCTCCGGAAGAGGTACCGGATGATGTCTTCGCGAATCTCGGCATCCACCCTGAGAAACCTCACCGCCACGGCATACCGGATCGCCTGGGGGGTGCTTGTGACATTTTTTTGACGTATCGCCTCGCCCACGAGCCTTATGAAGAGGAGCGGCACCATGGGCAGGATGAGGCGGATCTCGACGATGTCCCCCATTTCATAGGGCCTCTCCGAGATGAACCGGATGCCTGATGCCGAGATGTTCACATCCCTGGGGGCGGTGTTCATGAGATCCTTGAAATCGTCCGCGAGGAACATGTGGATCAGGAGATCGAGCTTCCGATTGACCTCCCAGAGCCCCTGGCTCATGGGGGCGTCCTTCTGCATCGCTGCATCATCGGAACCGGGATATCCATACTTGCCCTTGAGGAACGAATCGATGATGAGTTTGTTGGCTTGAATGCGCTCCAGCGCCTGAGGGATCACATGTGCCTTTTCACCCGAATGACAGAGCCATTGCGCACTGAAGTATACCCTGTCATAGATCCTCACGTCGGCCCGGCGCTCATGGCCCGGTGAGAGATAGCACTCCATGATCATCTTCAAGGCGGTGTCCGTCTTCTCTATGACCTTGGCAAGCACCGAGTCCTGCCCGTCCGTGACCTTCACGATGGAGCCTATGGTGACATTGAGGACTGCGTCCGGGACAAGGACAAAGATATCCTCCTCCGAGACATCCGAAACGCTTCCCTTGACCCGCTGTCCATCAGGGCCATAGGCAACGACGCCCGAGGTCAGATCGAGGAGACTGTCAATATTCATTCCATTTCCTTCTACAGCGAGATATCCTTGTAGATCTCAACGCGGTTCCTCCCCTTGCCTTTTGCAAGATAGAGCCCCATGTCCACCTGTTTTACAAGATCCGACGAGGTGAGTCCATCCTGATACTGGCAGACACCGGCGCTGATGGTAACACTGATGTCACCCGGGAACTGCATCTTCTCCACATTGCTCCGGATACGCTCGGCCAGCATGTTGGCCTTGTAGACCCCTGTCTGGGGAAGCAGGGCCATGAACTCCTCGCCCCCGTAGCGGAACACCAGGTCGCTCTTGCGCAGCCTGCCCTGGAGTCGTGAAGCGATGGAGCTGATGACCTGGTCGCCGGCAGGATGGCCGTATTCGTCATTGATACGCTTGAAGTGGTCTATATCGATCATCATGAGCGAGAAAGTCGTCCTGTAGCGCCTTGCGCGTTCCCATTCGGCCATGAGGATCTCGGAAAAGGCACGGTAATTGAGGAGGCCTGTGAGCCCGTCCCTGAACGCCATGTTCATGAGGAGTTCGTTGTCCATGAGCTTGGCAATGGTGGGCGTCAAATATTTGGCCCATTCAACAAAGATCTCTTCATGGACACCGGGATTGATGGACAGGTTCACCTGGGCATACGGACTTGTCATCAGTTTGATGTCCACCCTGGCAGGACTGTACGGGGCCTGCCCGCCGGCCAGAACCCGTGTATAGGCATACCGTCTGGAGCCCAGAATCCGGGCGGCATCGTAATCACCCCCGTCTCCCGCATCGAGCACGGAATACGCCCGAAGATCCAGTCCCTGGGTATTGACGTACAGGGCAGGCGCGGCAAGGGGAAAAGTCTGCCCCATGAGTGAGACGAGATCGGCAAAGGCCCCGTACGTGTTGTGGCTTGTCAGCAGGCTCATGATGCTCTCGGTGAAAAGGGCCAATGGCCTGTTGCGGGCCAATTCCGGAATGACCGATTTCCTTTTCATGGTAGATTCAAAGGATTCCCGTACGATCATTGCTGGTCCTCTCCTCGTATGGTCTGTTCTAACACTGCAGGTTCATGCAAAGTATGTGCCTTGATAAATGGACGGTCTTGATATATAGTGACCGGACACTGACCCGGACCAAGCGGGAACCGACGGATAGAACCGGACGGGCAACCGCCGTGCTCAGAGAAAGTCCATGAAGGGCTGCAGGGAGCTATGATGAAAGAGTCCATCCAGATCAGATGGCACGGCCGCGGTGGACAGGGGGCCATCACCGCTGCAAAGATCGTTGCCAAGGCCATGTTTCAATCCGGCTATCCCGGTGTCGCCATGGTACCTACCTTCGGTACCGAACGGAGAGGTGCACCGGTGTTCACGTCGCTGAAGATCTCGAAAGACAAGATCTATGACCTCTCTCCCATCGAACGGCCCGACATCGTCGTGGTCCTTGACCACGTGCTCCTGGAAGAAGGGAATATCACGAACGGATTGAAGGAGGGCGGCATCCTTGTGGTCAACTCGCCATGCAGTCTGGAGGAGTACCACTACAACGGCTGTACCGTTGCGATCTGTGACATCAACTCGCTGGCAATCAAGGCCGGCCTTCCCGAGGGCACGATCAACTCGGGCATAATAGGAGCACTGGCCAGGGTATGGAAACTCGTCGACATGGAGGTCCTGATCGAGGCCATCAAGGAGGAATTCGGAGATCGGAGGCCGGAGCAGAACGCACTGGCGGCACAGCTGGCCTATGACAACACCTTGATCGGAGGATGACCGTGGGTACGCGCCAATACGGCAGGAAGACATCGCACAGCGAGCCCGGGCCGGGTGACGGCGGCAGGACCGGTTCGTGGAGGGTCACCCGTCCCATCCTGGATGAACAGGCGTGTATACCGGTCAAGCGCGGGGCGCCGGCATGCTTCATCTGCTGGCTCTACTGCCCCGACGGGACCATCAGCAGGACCGTGCCGCCGAAGATCGACTATGAGTACTGCAAGGGTTGCGGCATCTGCGCCGAGGAATGCCCCACCAAGGCCATCAGCATGATAGAGGAATCCTGTTTCATCAAGACCGACGAAGGGGAGAAGTGAGCGATGCACATCATAGATTCCGGCAATGTCGCTGCCGCACTCGGCGTGAAGCTTTCCCGGGCCCAGGTCATTGCCGCATACCCCATCACCCCCCAGACGCCGCTCACCGAAAAGCTCTCCGAATTCATAGAATCAGGCGACATGGCAGCCGAATATGTCCCGGTGGAGAGTGAACACAGCGCCCTTGCGGTCTGTATTGCCGCCGCCTCCACCGGCGCCAGGGCGTTCACCGCCACCAGCGCCAACGGGCTGCTCTACATGCACGAGCAGATCCACTGGGCTGCAGGCGCACGGCTGCCCCTGGTCATGTGCGTGGTGAACCGGGGCGTCGGCGCCCCCTGGACCATCTGGAACGACCACCAGGACTCCATCTCCCAGCGGGACACCGGCTGGATGCAGCTCTATGTGAACGACCACCAGCAGATCATCGACGGTGTCATCAAGGCCTTCATGCTGGCCGAGGAGGTCATGATCCCCATCATGGTCTGCTACGACGGATACCTCCTCTCGCATACCTACATGCCGTTCGAGGTGCCCTCCCCCGATCAGGTGGATGCCTTTCTTCCGCCCTACAAGCCAGCCTATGCCCTGGACCCGGCCAACCCGGCCAACCTGAACACCGTGACCATGCCCGATGTCCGGCTGGACACCAGGGGCGTCACAGCCCACGGGTACATGGAGATCCGCTACCTCCTCCAGGAAGACCTCCTGAATGCCGTAGATGTGATGGGCTCCGTTGAGGCGCGCTTCAAGGAGCGTTTCGGCCGTGGTGGCGACCCCTTCTACGAGACCTACCGGTGCGAGGACGCCCGGTTCATCGCGGTGAGCCTGGGATCTCTCTCGTACCACCTGCGGGAGGTCATAGACCGGCTGAGGGATGAGGGCATCAAGGTCGGGATCATGAGCGTTCATCTTTACCGGCCATTCCCGGCGGACGCCATAGCTCAGGGGCTTGCTGACGCCGAGGGTGTGATCGTCTTCGAAAAGGCCCTGAGCTACGGGTACGAAGGCGCCCTGTGTTCGGACATCAAGGCGGCGCTGTACCCGGTGAACGGCTCGAAAAAGAAGCGGCCCTTTGTCCACAACTATATCCTGGGCCTCGGCGGCAGGGAGATAAAGACAGCCCATCTCCATGAGGCACTCCTCAACTCGTGCACATCGAAGGCCAGCGCCGGGAGGGCCCCGCAGTGGATCGGCCTGAAGATCTAGGGAGAACCTGTACATGCTCATGAAAACGACCATCTTAAGCCTGCCCGCGGAGGAATATGTCAACCCGGGCACCAGGGCCTGCTCAGGTTGCGGCCTCGGCATTGCATACCGGATCGCGCTCAAGGCGCTGGGCAGGAACACCATCCTCGTGGTTCCGCCGAGCTGCCTCACCGTGCTGCAGGGGCTCTATCCGATTGCAGCGACACAACTCCCCTGCCTGAATGTCACCTTCGCCTCCACGGCCGCGGCATCGACAGGCATGCTCGCCGCGCTGCGGGCCCTGAAGAAGCAGGATATCAAGGTCGTGGCGTGGGCCGGAGACGGGGGAACCAGCGACATCGGGCTCCAGGCGCTTTCCGGGGCCGCCGAACGAGGGGATGATTTTCTCTTCATCTGCTACGACAACGAGGGCTACATGAATACCGGGGTCCAGCGCTCGGGGACCACCCCGAAAGGCGCCATCACCGCAAACACCCCCATCAAGGGCAAGTTCCAGCAGAAGAAGGATGTGCCGGCAATCATGGCGGCCCACAACCTCTCGTACGTGGCCACCTGCTCCGCTGCATTCCCGCTCGATCTCTACGACAAGGTGAGGAAGGCGGTGGACCTGCCGGGGGTGAAATACCTTCACATCCAGATACCCTGCCCGCCGGGATGGGGATTTGAGCCGCGCCAGGCCGTGAAGGTGGGGAAGCTCGCCGTCGAGACCGGCCTGTTCGAGCTCTATGAGGTCGAGCATTCCGTGCTGAGGCTGACCGGTGCATCCCGGAAGATCGCCGACAAGCGCGCCCTGGTTCCGGTTGTGGACTACTTCAATGCCCAGGGCCGGTTCAAGCTCCTGGATGCCGCCCAGATCGAGGAAATCCAGGGGCAGATCAACCGGCGGTGGTCGGGCAGCTTCGAAACGGCCGAGGATACTGACGAGGCCTAGCGAAGCGCCTGCTCCAGGTGGGTCCTGTCGAGGTTTCCGCCCGACATGATCAGCACCACCTTTTTCCCTTTCAGGCTCTCCCTGATCTTGACGCCTGCCATGAGCGACGCGGCTCCGGCGCCTTCGGCAAGATTGTGCGTGGTGGTGAGCGCAAGACGGATGCCTTCCAGCACCTCGTCTTCCGTGAGAAGGACCACATCCTTGACATGGTCCTTCATGATCACGTAGGGAAGCTGGAAAACACTTCGTGCTGCCAGGCCGTCCGCGATGGTGTCCGCATCGTCCAGGACTACCCACTCTCCCTGCTGGAGCGACCTGGAGAAGGCAGGGGCCTTTTCAGCCTGTACGCCGATGATCTGCACCTGGGGGTTGAGTGCCTGGGCGACCCGCAGCAGCGATGCACAGCCTCCGCCTCCACCGATGGGGCAGATGATGACGTCGACATCCGGCAGATCTTCGAAGATCTCCAGGCCCATGGTACCGATGCCGTTGAGCATCTCCGGCTCGTTGCCCTGCTCCACGTAGTAATAACCGGCGGCGGCCACCAGTTCGTCGCAATAGAACTGGGCATCGTAGAAATCGTGGCCGTGCACGATGAGCTCGGCGCCGAAGCTCTCGATGATGCGGTTGATCTCGAAACAAGCACGCCGTTGGCCACATTCTCCTTGGGGATGGTCTGAAAGAAGTTGAGCGCCCCGCGGATCTTGAAGGAGCCGGTGGGAAGGTGATTCTCATGCTTCACAAAGGCATCGCACCCCATGATCCTGCTGAGCCCCGAGGAATAGATGAGGTTCGTCCGGTGGATGTAGTGGGAAATGGCGGAGCGTGCCCTGAGGATTCCCTTGATGGTCACCTGTGTGCTCAATCGTTCATATTTCTTCAGCATAACACCACCTCATGAGTTGTCAGAATCGGTACCCCTGCTTCTTGGGCTTGCCGCTAGCCATCTGGATGAAAAGGCCGATGAGCACCCCGAGCACGATGAAGATCCCGCCTATGAACGTGAAGAAGAGGCGTTCGGAGGTCTTCAGCCGGCTGTTCTCGGCATCCAGGGCGCTGTTCTTCAGGGTGCATTCCTTGCTCTGGGCGAGCAGTTTCTCATACCTGGCCTTGCACAGGGCATAGTCCTCACCCGAGACCACCAGGGGCGCCTGAACCCCCTGGGTGCCCATGGCGGCGGTTGGCGGGCCGCCCACCGGGGCCTCGGGCATCTTGATCCCCTTGAGCCTCATGTTCTCCCCCTGGAGGGCCTTGATCCTCTCCTCGAGCTGCTTCACATAGAGGCTCTTCGGTGGTTGCGCGCTCAGGAACCGCGCAGGCACCCACCCTTCCGCACCGGTCCTGGTCTGTATCCTCGACCAGCCGGCGGAATCCTCCAGCACCTCCACCCGGTCGCTGGTGCTCGCCGAGCCGACCGCCTGGGAGCCCTCGTTGGGAGCGGACCGCATGGTTACGACGATCCAGTCCCTGATGTACATCGTCCTGGCATGCAGGGAACCCGGGGGGAAGATCATGATCAAACTGACGAGCGCCAGAAAAACCTTACCACCTCTTCTCATTGCAGGACCTCATATCCGCACTGTAGGGGAGATCTGTTCATAGGGTATCGCAGAAAGCCCTGCCATGCAACACATTCCCTGCAGGGGGCAGGGTTTTACCCGGCGGATTCGAGTTCACGGATGATCTCTGAGAGGCGGTTCCTGGTATCGGCCTCGATCCCTGCCAGGGCTTCACGGTCCCGGGCCTCGAAGCGGAGAACGATCACCGGCTGGGTATTGGAAGGTCTCACCAGGCCCCAGGTGTCACCGCTGGTGAAACGCACCCCGTCGATGTCCACACAGTCCTCGTAGCGGGTCCGTGCATAGGCCTTGAACCGGTCGACGGCCTGGAACTTGATCCGGTCCGGGCATGCGATGCGGATCTCAGGGGTGTTCTCCACCCTGGGCAGGGCATCGAAGACCGCCTGGGGCTCCGCTTCCCGGGAAAGAACCTCCAGGAGCCTTGCCGAGGCATAGATGGCGTCGTCGAATCCGTACCACCGGTCCAGGAAGAATATGTGGCCGCTCATCTCGCCGGCCAGGGCGGCACTTTCCTGCATGAGGCGCGCCTTCATGGGCGAATGCCCCACCTTGCCCATGATGGGGATGCCGCCAGCCCTCGTGACCTCGTCAAAGAAGGTCTTGGAACACTTCACCTCGCCGATGATCTTCTCCCCGGGCCTGTTCCTCAGGATCTCCCGTGCGAGGATGGCGGTTATCATGTCGCCATACACGGTGTTCCCCCGCGCATCGATGACGCCCAAGCGGTCAGCGTCGCCGTCGTAGCCGATGCCGAGGTCGGCGCCCTGCTTCAGGACCTCCGCCCTCAGCATGGCAAGGCCTTCGGTCGTGGTGGGGTCGGGGTGGTGGTTGGGGAAAAGGCCGTCCGGTTCGAGGCAGATGCCGCTCACCTCCATGCCGAGGGCGTTGCACACGGCCATGGCCGGGGCGCCGCCGACACCGTT
This sequence comes from Thermodesulfobacteriota bacterium, assembly GCA_025454155.1. GTDB lineage: Bacteria > Desulfobacterota > Desulfomonilia > UBA1062 > UBA1062 > MWEI01. Next base: position 2,360 of record JALOOZ010000005.1, on the reverse strand, counting down.
GCCGGGGTCCACCACCACATTGAGCCTCCTGTGGCCCGGCCTGATGCGGGAGATGATGTCATCCACGTATTCCGGCATGATGTCGCACGTCGAGCCCCGGGCCTTGCCGGTCGCGGTCCTGCCCTCCTCCATGATGACCCGGATCTTCTGGATCTCCTCTCCGTAGATGGTCATCCTGCCGAGGGCGATCTTGAACCCGTTGTTGTCAGGGGGATTGTGGGAGCCGGTCACCATTATCCCGCCCCCCACATGGAGCCGGAAGAGGGAAAAGTACATGACCGGCGTGGGCACCATGCCGAGGTCGATGACGTGCACGCCGCTTTCCGTCAGGCCCCTCTTCAGGATGTCCCGGAAGGCGGGTGAGCTCAGGCGTGCGTCCATGCCCAGGCTGACGCGGCTCACATCCCGCTCGAGAAAGTATACGGCCAGCGCCCGCGCGAGCCCGTCCACAAAATCGTCATCCAGGTCAGTGCCCACCACGCCCCGGATGTCGTATTCCCGGAACACCTCAGGATTCATGTCCTCCTCCTGTCGATGAAATCTCGTGTTGAATTTTTGACACTCAGGAAACGTCTGATTTTTTTCATATCATGCTCATGTGTCCGGGAACAAGCCGTCAATGGAAAGGTCTTCCCGCACAGGCCTCGGGCCTCTCGAGACAGGGTTCATCTCCAGGTCGCGGGATGTCACCCAGTGCATTGAGCCATTCTCTCCCGACTCACGTGCATCGCCTCCAAATGCATGATTCTTGTATTATTTTTACAACGGAAAGGTTTTAACCCTGTGGTACATTTTCAACAACGGAATCTGCTCTACCATGTATCATATTGTTATTGTTTGTTATTTCAGTTGGCATGCAAGTTGTATGTAAGATTTCAGGGTATTATGTAATGAGGGAGAAGGGCCTTGCCAAAAGGGTTGGCGTGATCCAGGGCCTGAAACGAAAAGGAAGAAAACCAATAAGGAGGAATAGGATGAAGAAGGGTATCTTGGCAGTGCTTTTTGTACTCTGTGCCACGGCAGTCTATGCCGGGTCCTACGATCCGACGATGTCGTGCCCCACAGAAGCAACCACCAGGGCGGAACGAGAGCGAGGTTATGAGGTCTGCGGCAAGCCGTACGTGAGCTTCGACCTCAGCGGCGAGTTCAGTGCAGAAGGCCTCTACTGGGACAACTATGCATTGTTGTCTGATGACACCGTGACCAACTCGTTCTACAGGGGCTATGTCTCCCTGTTCCCCAAGATCTCCGTGGGCGACACCAGCATTATCATGAAGGTGAACATGAGGGACGAGACCTGGGGCGACAAGGCGGCCTACGGCACCGACGATCCTGATGTATGGTCATACAAGTACTCCACTTCCAGCACAGCGGCCAACGACAACATCAACATAGAGCGTGCATACCTCTCCCACAAGTTCGCCACAGACACCACCCTTGATGTGGGCCTCATGAGCGGTGGATGGTGGGCCACCAAGTTCGGCGACAGGCAGGAACCCCGCTACCGCGTGAAGGTCGTCCAGAAGACCAAGGTGGGTGTCATCGGCGCCCTGGTGGAAAAGGATGCAGAGCTGGGTAGTCCGACAGTTGAGGACTCCGAGAAGGACGACTACGACTCCTATGCCGTGTTCGGCGTAACCAAGGCCGGCACCGTGTTCATCAAGCCCCTCATCTTCTACGTGGATAGGAGTTCAAGCGTTCCTTTGGCTGACAAGGAAGGCATCCAGAACCTCTACATCACGGTGGGACTTGACGGCACCCTGGGCCCGCTGGGATTCGAGGGTGAATTCAGCTACAGGGATACGAAATTCAAGGATCTGTCGGCCTTGGCGCCTATCCCGAACCCTGCCAACCCGCTTCAACCTCTATTCGCATTGGCTGATGATGCAACCACGTACGGTGCATACATGGATCTCTGGATGCCCATGGACTTCGGCAGGCCGGGCATCGTCCTGACCTACTGCTCCTGGGACGAAGAAGGCGGCCCCGTCGGGTCAGGCTACGGCCTTGACAACAGGACCGACTTCGAGTCCAACGTCATCCTCGGCGATGAGATCGGGTTTGGTTCTGCCCCATGGCAGGGCGCTGAGGACCTCCTGGGCATGACCATGGTCAAGCCCTACATCAACAACGTCAAGCTCATGGACAAGCTCACCTGCGACGCATCCTTCGCCTACATCATGTCCAACCAGGATGCCTACACGGCCACGTTAGCCGGTGCAGTGGGACCGAACAGGTTCGAAGACGCCACTGCCTGGGAAATCGACCTCGGCGTGAACTACCGGATCTCCGACAACCTGACCTACATGGTTGACGCAGGCTATGCCAGCATCAGCTACGATGTCACCGGCTTCGACGAT
>JALOOZ010000081.1 GCA_025454155.1 Thermodesulfobacteriota bacterium | reverse complement strand
CTGGTAATTCATGATCACCCGCTCATGCTCTTCGGGTGCCATGACATCCAGAATACTCACACCCCGCTGAACATCTTCCTCGGTGAATCTGAAACGCTCCAAGGAGATCTGGTTGACAAAGGTGAACCTCCCGTTCAGGTCTGTCTCGAAAACCGTTTCTGGCAGGAGCCTTGCAAGGTCTTTGAACCGCTCCTCGCTCTCCCGCAGGGCCTCCGCCGCCCTTTTACGCTCATTGATATCCCGGGACACCCCATGTAGCCCGACAGGCCTGCCCTGTTCGTCGCGGATTCCGGTGATTCTATTTTCCATCCAGACCCGAGAACCGTCCTTGTGATAGTATTCAGCCTCGAAAGTTATGGTCCGATCGGGGTCCAAGCCAGGCTGCCCGTCACGCTCAAGCTCATATGCCAGGCTTTGGACTGCCCTTGCATAGGTCTCGGGCGTCATCTGGTCCTGGGGCTCCTGGATCAGGCGCTCCTCCGGCGTATACCCGAGCACCTTGGTGACCGATGGGCTGACATAGGTGGTGTGCAGATTGAGGTCCATGGTCCAGACCACGTCGTTTATCTTTTCCGTGAGGAAGCGGTACTTGGCCTCGCTCTCCCTCAGCGCCTCTTCGGCAAGCTTGCGTTCGGTGACGTCCCGGACCACGCCCATGAATCCTGTCGGGGTCCCCCTGGCATCCCGACGAAGGGATACGGATGCCTCCACAAACATGTTCCGTCCATCCTTGTCAGCGAGCTCCCATTCCAGGCCCGTAATGGGCTCGCCGGTGAGAAAGACCCGGTGGTAGGCATTGAAGACCTTCTCGGCATTCTCTTTGTTCATATACTGTCGATAGTTCATGCCGCTCAGCTCTTCGATGGTGTAGCCGAGGCGGTTTACGGCACGGGTATTGAAAAAGGTGAAGTTGCCCTGGAGGTCCACCTCGTAATAGGCCTCCTCCATGTTGTCGAGGATGCCCCGGTACCGCTCCTCGCTTTTTCTCAGCTCTTCTTCAGCCCTTTTCCGCGGGGTCACGTCCCTCCCCAGGCCTCTAAATCCTGTTATCCGACCCGCTGCATCCTTCAGGGGGGCGGCGTTCATCTCATGGACCCGGACAGACCCGTCCTTGCGGATGACCTCATAATCGACCAGGTGCTCCGGTTTCCCGCTCCTGTAGATCTTTCCGAACACCTCGAGCATGTGCCGGGCCGTTTCAGGCGAGGTGTATCTGTGGTAGTTCAGACCAATGATCTCATCCGGGCCGTAGCCAAGCATCCGGCAAACGGCGTCATTGACAAAGGTATAGTTGCCCTTGAGGTCCAGCTCGAAGTACCCTTCGTCGATGCTGTCGAGAATGCCCCGGTAGCGCTCCTCGCTCCTTCCGAGTTCCAGCAGCCTCTGCTCAAGCTGTGCCTTGGTGGTTCGTTTGCTCATTCCTCTACTCCCCGGGGAAGAGAATGCCTTTCATGCCCTGCTCCCCCTTCGTGAACGCAGACCCCCATTGCCCTTGTATCGGCATTTAGTCCTGTGAAAATTGAGCGTTTCAGAGGACAGGAAGACAGTCTCGTCCAGGGGCCGTCACTGCCGGCGATCCGTGTGCGACCTCCTCTGCCTGCCGAAGAATCAGACCGGTTTCAGGACCTTTGCCCCCACAGCAGGGAGGAAAGCCCGGAGCTGCGCTCTGTCCGGCGTGATACGGCTTGGGCAAAGACCTCGTCGCCCGCCCAGATCTCGAGGGCACTCCTGGCACGGGTAATGCCGGTATAGACGAGCTCCCGGGTGAGCACCGGAGAGTCGCGGTCAGGCAGGATGAGCAGGACGCGGTCGAACTCCGAGCCCTGGCTCTTGTGCACGGTCATGGCAAAGGCGGTCTCATGCCCCGGCAGCCGCATGGGTGAGATCATCCGGACAGACCCGTTCCTGTCCGGAAAGCATGCCCGCAGATCACCTCCATGATCGAGTACGATCCCGGTGTCACCGTTGAAGAGACCCAGCGTGTAATCGTTCTCCGTGACGAGAATGGGCCTGCCTCTGTAATGCAGCCCGGAAGGATCCAGAAGGCCTTCAGAGGCCAGGATCTCTTCGGCCATGCTGTTCATGGCCTTCACGCCCCATGGCCCCTGCCTGACCGGGCAGAGCACCCTGAACGCATCGAAGAGGCGCAGGCATTCGTACGGATCATGCGTGGTGAGATATCCCCCATACCCCCTGACGAGCACATCCCGCAATTCCCTGCGCAGCCCGCCCGGCTGTGGCAGGTCCCGGGCCTTGAGTTCAGGACCCGTCCCGGAATGCAGCATGTCAAGGCATTGCGCCGCATCGCCGTCATTGACAGCGGTGCTCAGGGCAGAGATGGGGCTGTCTTTCCTGAACCGGTAGGTCTTCGTGAGCTCGACCAGCGAATCCTGCATGCCGGGCTCGCCGCCGGAGGTGGTGGTGCCCCCCGTGATCTGCTCCACCCGGTCGGCAAAGGACTGCGAGTACGCATGGGTTCCCCCCACATCGCAGATATCGCCCAGCACATAGCCTGCCGCCACGGAGGCGAGCTGGTTCTTGTCACCGAGCAGGATGAGCCGTGTCCCCGGTTCGAGGGCTGCAACGAGGTTTGACATGAGGGCCAGATCGGCCATGGAGGCCTCGTCGATGACCGCCACGTCAGCTCTCAGGGGATTCCCGGCATGGCGTCGGGGTCGTGAGGCCCCCGGCATGTAGCCGAGAAGCCGGTGGATGGTGGAGGCCTCTCGGGGAATTTTTTCTCTTACCTCTGGCGAACAGTCGAGGGCGCCGACACCTCGTTGCACGGATTCCACGATCCGGCGTGCGGCCTTTCCCGTGGGGGCGGCCAGCACGATTTTGAGGTCCGGCTCCTGCTCGAGGAGCAGGGCCAGGATCCTGGTGACCAGCGTGGTCTTACCTGTCCCTGGCCCGCCCGTGATGACGCACAGGGACCTGGTGGCCGCGATGACGGCAGCGGTCTTCTGGGGGAACCCTTCATCCGCAAATAGCCGGGCCAGTGACCCGTCCAGCAGGCTCCCGTGGAACGGCCTGATCTCTTCATTCAGCCGGAGGAGGCCCTCAGCCAGGAGCTGCTCGCTCATGAACGAGCGGTAGAGATAGAGCCTGCCAGCCCCGTCAAGTATGAGGGGGCGGCAGTCGCCGGGGGAGCCCACCACCGGGCATGACCTAACAATCGCTATCATTGCTGCAGGTGCAGGCAGGTCCGTGCCGGGGGCATCCACCCCTCCCAGCCCTGCCATGGGTTCATTCAGATCCAGGCAGGTATGTCCTTCCCGACTGAACCTGCTGAGCAGAGCCGCCGCGAGATCGACCTCGGGTCTCGTCGAGCCTGCAAGCTGCGTGATGAACCGGGCGAAGTGCAGGTCAATGGGCTCGAAGGACTGGCCGGACGGTTCGTATCCCATGGAAGTCACCCTCTCTCCATGAGCGTCCCGGCCAGGCGTTCGAGCGCCGCCTCATCCGGCCGCGCCTGGAAGACGCCGTATCCGGGACCCACTCCCCTCAGGAACACGTAGAAGACACCGCCGAAATGCCGGTCGTACGAATATCCTTCCAGCCGGCGCCTGAGATACCGATCCAGTGCCACGCAGTAGAGATGGTACTGGATGACGTAGTGGTTTTTCACCATGGCCTCTTTGAGGACTTCCTCGCCGTAGTCCTCCACGGCATCGCCCAGGTGGTTGGACTTCCAGTCGACGAGGTAGTATTTACCGTCATGCCGGAAGACCAGGTCCATGAAGCCCCTCAGGAAGCCCTTGACCGGATCGAAGTTGAAGCGCGGGGTCGGGCCCGGGATGCCTCCGGCCGTGTATGGGGGCATGAAGCCCCTGAACGCCTCGTCGAGGCCTGCCGGGGTGAGCGGCTTGAGAGTGAGCAGGAACTCCATCTCCGTCAATTTTTCGCTGTTTTTCACGTGGGCAAGGCCGACCCCTCCGAGGTCTGCGTGCAGCACCCTGACCACCATGCATGTCACGGCCTCTGCCCATGCCGCGTCGAATCCGTGGCTGCGCAGCGTCTCCTCCACCACGGACCGGATGGCCGCATCATCGGCCGTGAAGTCGAGCCGCTCGAAGACCTCGTGGAGGAGCGTGCCTGCCCGGGCGCCCCTGGGAAAGGAAAAGATGTCCCTGGGCTTCTCCCCCTGCTCCTCCGTCCCGACCCCAGGACCCTTCCACAAGGCATCCCGGTCCGCGGCCTCGCCGCCCCGGTGCAGGCCCTGGATGAATGCGGTGTAGCTGGCAATGCCCCAGGTGCAGTCAATGCCCCGGGAGAAGACTCGCGCCGCCGGTTCTCCCGGCGGTTCGGCAGCACCCTTGAGCGACTCGGGGCGGTCCTCGGGCAGGTCCGTGACATGCGCTTGGCCTGTGCCTTGTACCAGGACTTCCTCCAGACCTCTACGCAGATCCGTCTCGCCGATGCCCCTCATGAGGTGGGCCATGGCGGATTTTTCGGCCCCCCTCACCTTGCCCCAGGCCACATAGCACCGGTTCCTGGCACGGGTGAGCGCCACGTAAAGGAGCCGTACATTCTCGGCCAGGGTCTCCTGGCCGGCTCTGCTCCTGTGTGCCTCCTGCTCGGTGGAGCCCAGGTCCAGCACCGCGGCGCGGCTGTCGTCATGGAACAGGACGCCCTCCCTCCGGTCAGCCTTTGCCGATCCCCAGGCGAAGGGGCAGAACACCACCGGGAACTCCAGGCCCTTGCTCTTGTGAACGGTCATGACGCGGACCGCGTCGTCGTCGCTCTCGAGCCTGAGCTGGTACTCGTCGCTGCCGGGCAGGTCCGGGGCCCTGCGCTCGGCGAGCCATTTCCTCAGGCCCTGCATGCCGAGCTTGTCCGAGGCCTCCGCCCTGCCCAGGAGCTCGGCTATGTGGAGCACATTGGTGAGCGCCCGCTCGCCACCGTCCATGGCCAACAGGCGCTCCCTCACCCGCTCCCCGTCCAGAAGCCTGCGGATCATGGGCATGAAACCGAAGCTGGCCCAGGTATCGTTCCAGCCCCGGAACCGTTCGATCCAGACCTCCCACGCCGCCTCGTCACGGCTGAGCGCATCGATGGCCGCAGCATCCAGGGCGAAGATGCGGGTCATGAGCGCGGCGCGCACGAGACCCTCGCGGCTCGGGTCGGCCAGGGCGGCCAGGAGCATCTCCGTCTCCAGGGCCTCGACCGAGAGAAACACGTTCTCGTCACTGTAGAGCACGGTAGCGATGCCTGCGGCGCGCAAACCGTCGCGGACCATGCGCGCCTGGGTGTTGGTGCGCACGAGCACGGCCATGTCCGAGGGCCTTATCCCCTCGTTCCCGAGCATCACCTCGCCCATGGACGAAAGATTCAGGAGCCGGGATATCTCGGAGGCAACGGCCCGGCACACGGCGCCGGTCGCCCGCTCCACCGTGAGCTCGGCTCCGCCTTGCGCCTCCAAGAACCAGACCTGCAGGGGGCCTTCATCGAGGCCTGCAAGGGTCTTCCGGCAGGTCTTCGGCGCGGGCTCGGCCGGATCGAAGCGGATCCAGTCGAATACGAAGGGGTCGTCAACACTTGAGAAAATGGCGTTCACCGCATCGATCAGCCCCGGTTCGCTCCGCCAGTTGTGGATGAGGGTGTGCTTCCGTTCCTCCTCAACGCTGTCTGCGGCCCGGGCATAGGTAAACACGTCAGCCCCGCGGAAGCTGTACACCGCCTGCTTGGGGTCGCCGATGAAGAACAGGCACGATCCTGCGAAGCATTTCCTGAAGATATTGTACTGCAGCGGGTCCGTGTCCTGGAACTCGTCGATGAGCGCCGCCTTGAATCGGCCAGCCACCGTACCAGCCAGGGCGTCACCCCCCCGGGACTGGAGGGCGCGGTGCATCCGCAGGAGCAGGTCGTCGAAGTGCACGATGCCCTGCCTCTCCTTGCGCCGGGCCAGAGCCTCATCCAGATATCCGAGGAACCCGACCTTCAGGGCGGTGAGCGCATTCTCCATGGCCGCGTTCAGCGCCTCCCCCGCCGACAGCAACGCACCGCAAAGGCCGAACACCGGGTGCTCCGGCACTGCCGCGCCCTTCTTGGTGGCCTTCCTGACCGCCTCGGGGGTGAACTTCTTCAGGCAGTCGGCCACCGGCAGCATCACGGAACCCATTGCCAGGGATCGGTCCATGTCCTCCAGATAGCCTGGGATCCGGGTGATTTTGTGGGTGGTCTGGTTGATGGTGTCCGGGTCGCAGAGGAGCCTCTCCACCTCACCCCGCGCCGTGGGCCATGCTGCTATCAAGGCCGCGAAGGCCTGCCGGAACGCGGCCAAAAGAGGTGCCGGGGCCTGCGCCCGCCCGGAGTGCTCCGTCCTGGGGATGATCTCCGCTGCCAGGTTCCTCTGTCCGGCCAGGCCCATGAAGTACTCAGGGCTCACCTTGCGCGCACGGGCAAAGGCGATGAACTCGGGCACGTCGGACGCGGTGATGCGCATGCGGAAGAAGTCGTCGGCAGCGGCAGCCACCAGGTCCGCCTGGTCCGTGACCAGCTCGGTCTCGAAGGGGCTTGCGGTCTCGAAGGCCAGTTCCTTGAGCATGCGCTGGCAGAAGCCGTGGATGGTGGAGATGGCGGACTCGTCGAACCTGGCCAGGGCGTCGTCCAGGATGCCCAGAGTCTGCTCCCCGTTTCCGACCTTCTCCATGAGCCAGACGATGAAGGGGTCATCGGAGGCCCCGTGCGCAAAGGCGTCCCGGGCCTGGCGCAGCTTTTCCCTGATCCGGGTCCTGAGCTCGTCCGTGGCCGGCACGGTGTAGGTGACCACCAGGATCGACTCCACGTTCATCCTCTTTTCCAGCAGGAGCCGAAGGAAGAGCGATGCGATGGTGTAGGTCTTGCCCGTGCCCGCGCTGGCCTCGATGAGGTGCGTGCCGGAAAGGCCGATGGAAGTGAGGTCCAGGGGCTTCTTCATCTCACCGTCTCCGTCTTCCCGATGATCGGGCCGTACACGGCCATGGCCAGCTCCTGGAACTCGCGGTCCAGGGGGTCGAAGCCGGCAAAGCAGAGGAGCATGGCCGCATCTCCGCCCTCGGCCCTGCCCTGCCAACCCCCGGTCCAGGCCTTGCGCGCTTCCTGCATGGCCCGTTCCCCCTCGCTGGTCCTTCCCATGAACCGGGCATAGGCGTACGAGCTTTGCGGGAAGAGGTGCACCGGCCGGCACAGGCCCTGCCAGTAGACGTCCAGGAGAGCCTTCAGCTCTGCCCCGGGTTCCTCCGCTGCGCTGAACCGCACCTGCCCGTTCCTGCCCATGTGCAGGCCCGTCACCTGCACACCCGGGCTCGTGGCCTGGAGCAGGAGCATGCTCAGCCAGGCCCGCATGAGGTCTTTCGGCGCAATGTCCGCGTAGCGGAACGAGAGAAACCCGCGGTCGTCCAGGCTGTCCACTGTCCCGGTGAGCGTGTATCCATCCACGGTAACGCTCACTGCCTTCCTGACCGTCTCCCTGCCCATCATGGCCCGCCTGATCATGGGCAGGAAGGCGTCGATCTCGCATGCAATGCCGGTCAGCGCCAGCTCGCCAGGCACGCCGTGGGGCAGGATCCCTTCGGCCCTGAGCCGCGCCAGGTCCGCCTCCAAACCTTTTCCCGCGAGCCTCTCCGCGAGGATCCGCTGCTGCAGGCCGTAGCGTTCTAGGCCTTCCAGCTCAAAGGGCTCCCGGTCGAGGACGCTCTCCTCCTCCCGGGGAAGCGTGACGCCCAGCCGGTGGCGCAGGAAGAACCTTGCCGGGCCCCGGAAGAACTCCAGGAGGCGCTCCAGGTCCACGGTCCGCCACTCCTCCTCCGGCTCGGAGAGCCGCATCGCCTCCACCTGCCCTTCATGCACCTCCGTGCGGAGCGCCCGGGCGGCCAGGGCATTGTCCTTCGAATAGCTGAACAGGCCTGTGCCTGCGGTGAAATACTTCGGGTTGAAGGCCTGGAGGCAGTGGCTCTTGACCACCTTCGGGTTCACGAAGGCCCGGTCCAGGTACTCCAGCAGGCTGCTCACCACCACGGACGGCGGGATGGGGGCGTTGTCCTGGATGCCCTGGCCCACATGGCTGATGACCAGCACAGCCCGCGCCGACAGCAGGGCCTCGAGAAAGAGGTAGAGGTCGTCTTCGCGTCGGGAGCGATCGCCTCTGCGCGCCTTCATGGCCATGAGGTCGAGCCCGCTGGCATAGTCCCTGCGGGGGAAGGCCTCGTGATTCATGCCCATGAGGCAGATCACCTTGAACGGGATGCTCCGCATGGGCAGCATGGAGCAGAAGGTGACGCCCCGTTCCAGAAATCCCGCACCCTCCGCGGCATGACCGAAGGCCCTGTGGAAATGGTGCCGCACCACGTCGACGCTCACCGTGTCCGTGAACCCGGCATCCCTGCCCATCTTCTCCAGGCCCCGCACCGCTGCCTTCAACCGCAGCAGCTCCTGCACCCCTTCCTCGTCCGCAGCGAACAGGCCGTCGATGATCCCCAGCAGTACTTCCGACCATTTACCAAGTTCCCGCTCCTGCCTGAGCTCCTCCACTGCTGCAAAGAGCCGCTCCGTAAAGTCCAGGAAGCTGCCCAGCAGCTCCGCCGAGGCCGGGTCCATGTCCTCGAAAGGCGCGATGCCTGCAAAGAACTTCTCGCCTCCTGCCATGGCATAGCCCAGAAGGAGCCGCTTCAGGCCGAAGGCCCAGGTGTTCTCCTCGAACCCGGGCAGGCCCATTGCTTCCTTGTCGCGTCCGTCCCTGCCCCACCGGATGTTGGCCCCAGTCACCCAGGCGTGGATCTTCCGCACCGCCTCGTCGTCCATGTTGAATCTGCTTCGCACCGGCGATCTGTCCAGCAGGTCCATGACCAGCGAGGCCTCGAAGCGCTGTGCCGGCAGGTCGAGAACCGCCATGAGCGCATCCGCGAGCTGGGAGCTGCGCTGGAAGGACCGGTCCGAGATGCTGTAGGGGATGCGGCGCACGTCTTCTTTTCCCATGTCGAACACGGCACGGATCAGGGGCGTGTAGGTCTCGATGTCCGGGGCCATGACAAGCACGTCTTTCGGCTCCAGGCCCTTATCCTTCTTGAACAGGTCGAGCAGGGTGTCCAGGAGCACCTCCACCTCCCGCATGGGGCTATGGCAGGAGTGCACCTGAATGGAGCGGTCCGCGGGATCCACCTCCATGAGTTTTTCCTCGCCGGGGGTCCGCAGGTTCAGGATGTCGTCCTGGACCTTTCCCAGCATGGTGGAGGGTTCGCCCTCCTCGAAAAGGTCCGTCTGCTCTGGGTCCAGGTCCAGGACCATGTCCAGGAAGTTCCTGCCGAGCCTGCCCATGCCTGCCAGGATCTCGTTGCGCGACTCCCAGTGCAGGTCCTTGTCCGGGATCCTGGCTACGCGCCGTTCCGGCAAGATGTCAACCCAGTACTCCCTGCAAGGGTTCAGGCAGTAGAGACTGACGTCGATCTTCTCGGACAAACCCTTGAGCACCTCCAGATGGAAGGCGGGAAGATACGAGATGCCGAAGATGGACACCCGCTCGGGAAGCTGGGATGTGTCGGCCTGGGCGAGGCCCTTGATGAAGAGCTGCTTGAGGCGGGCGCGGTGAAGGGGGGCGGTTCCTTCGATTATTATTTTCCAGAGCATCGACTGCCAGTTTTCGGGGTATGCGGTTGTGGCCTTGCCATCTTCCCAGCCGAGGATGAGCTCGGGTCTGAAGATGACGTACTGGTCATAGATGTTCGCCATCATGGTGCTTAACTGAAAGAGCTTCATGCCCTGGTCGTTGTTTTCGAGGTAATCCCTGATGCGGGTGAAGTCCTTGTGGGTAAGGAGTTCGGGCAGGCAGTCCATGATGCGGAAGGCAAGGCTGTCCTTTTCGAAGAGCGGTGGCTGTTGGAGGCCGGGCAGGACACGGGAGAACATGTCGAGCACGAAGGCGTTGGGAAAGGGCCAGCTGACGTTGGCGCACACGCCGTGCATGCGGGCGAGTTCCATGGAGAGCCAGCGCTGCATGCCGCGGCTCTGGACGACGATGATCTCGGGGGTGAGGGGGGAGGAGAGCGGGGTGGAAAGAGAGGCGGCAAGGGC
>JALOOZ010000241.1 GCA_025454155.1 Thermodesulfobacteriota bacterium | reverse complement strand
TCTCCATCAGCCGCGTGTCCAGCAGCGGCAACGTCGCCGACGTGGATATGGCCGATCTGATCGAAAACATGGGCCGAGACGAAGAGACCCGCATCGTCTGCTCCTACTGCGAGGGTGTCAGGGAGGCCGGCCGGCTGGTCCGGGCCCTGGGGGACATGACGCCGCAGAAACCCCTGATCATGTGGAAGGTGGGGCTCACTGGGGCGGGGGCCAAGGCCGCATCCTCCCATACCGGCGCACTGACCGGGCAGAAGGACCTGTGGGAGGGTCTTTTCCGGCAGTTTCACGTCCTGGATGTGAAAGACATCGAGGAGATGTGCGACCTCGCCATGGCGTTCTACCATCTGAGCCCCGGCGGTACGGGCAGGGTGGTCATCGTGTCGGGCCCCGGCGGGCCGGCGGTATCCGCCGCTGACGCGGTGGAGAGGAACGGGCTGTCCATGGCGGTGCCTGGCAGGGAGAGCCTCCGCAGGCTCAAGGCCGCGCTTCCGCCCGCCGGGACCTCGCCGGCGAACCCCGTCGACGTGGGGCTCAGCGCCTCCTTCGACATCAGGCTCTACCAGGATGCCCTGGAAATCGTCCTGGACGACCCGGGAGTGGATGCCGTGGTCATGCTCGGGGGTGGGGCCTCTCTCGACATAAGCGCCGAGTACATAGGGGGCCTCATCCGGGCCAAGGAGCGGTCGGACAAGCACGTGATCGCCATCGCCTACCCCGGGTTTGTGCAGATCGACCAGGAAGAGCTGCTCAGGCCCCTGCAGGAGCACGGAATCCCGGTCTATCCGACGCCGGAGAGGGCGCTCCGGGCATATGCGAGGATGAGCGGGTATTACCGGTACCAGGCCTTGCGCAGGAACCCGGGATGATCATGTGCGACCCTTTGCCATTCTGTCAGCCTAGTGTTCTCAAACGATGGCCTGATTGACAGAATGTACCCCTGCCGGGCCTCTTCCCGGGGCAAAGTGACAGATTGTCAAAACCGGGGGGTTCTGGAAATTTAAATCTCCCTGTTATCAATGCCTTATCTGCAGGCCAAACCTGGCACGCCCCTTGCCTTATAAAGAGCAGAAAGAAAAAACAAACCCCAGGAGGGCAAGACAATGATGACTTTATGGATCGTTCTCGGCGCACTGTTCATGACCGGCATCGGTGTCAGGTTCACCTACCGGGTACTGGGACTCACCCCGGTGGAAGCCACCGCAGTGTTCGTCATGATCGTGACCCTGGTGGGCGTCAACACAGGCCCGGCACGGCAGCTCCTCATGAACCTCTTCTAGGATAAGGACAGGATACCCCCTTCAAGGGAGGCAAGGCCATGAAACGCACGAAGGAAGCCATCAACCGCGAAGTAAGGAACAGACTCTGCAGGATCAGCGGCTACAGCCTGGTGCTCGTGACCATGACCTTCCTCGGCCTCTACGGCGGCATGTACCTGGACAGGGCCCTGGGCATGGCGCCCAACTTCACGATGGTGGGCCTGGTGGCCGGGATCGCGCTGGGCTTCAAGGGGTTCATCGAAGAGGTCGTGATCGAGAGAAAGGCAAAGAGGGCCTGAGCCATGACAGTCATCATTCTAGCAGGCGGCATCGCGGCATTCGGGGCCATCACGGTCAGGTTCCTCGGGCATGCGGCCCGGGTCCCCGAGAAGGCAGAGAACGGGTAAGACTCCTCCCCATCCACTACCGAACGATCCATTCAAAACCACGGCCCGCCAAGGGGTCGTGGTTTTTTTGTGCCCGTGATCCCCACGGAAGAAAAAGCAGCGGGCCACCCGGTTCAGGCGGCCCGCTTTCGTAGGTGCATGGTATCTTCTTCGAGGGTATCGACTAGGACTGGTACCTGACCCTTCGGTTGTTCAGTTCGTCCCTTGTCCTGGTGTAGTCCGTGTACATCCGGCCGATGCACAGCCCGATGCCCAGCACGAACAGCCCCAGCATGAAGGTCGGCTCCGTGTTGAACCTCACGTCGATCCACCGGCCTGCGAACAGGAACAGGAACGAGGAGATGACCAGGGTGAAGCTCCATGCGCTCATGAGGATGATCTGGTTGAAGGTCCTGGTCTGGAGCCTGTTTCTTCTTGTCCTTTTCATGGCCTCTCCTCCTTTGCGGCTAACTGGTTTGCCCGTAACCTTCTCAGCTCACCAGGCCCTTCACTGCCTCGATGACCGGTGCGGTGAACAGGGCGACGAGGACTGCGTACATGGCGAAGGATCCGACTGCCTCGCTCAGATACATCTTCGGGTAACGATGCTTCAGGGAGATGATGGTGAGCCCGCCGATGGCAAGGCAGCCGAGGTGGAAGAAGGGAAAGTTCCCGGCGCCGGTGGTCGCGGCCGCTGCAAAGGCAAAGGTGCCGGTGATCATCACCACGAACATTGCCACGATTATCGTCTGGATTGTCCTTTTCATTTTAACTGTCCCCCTTCATGTTTGCTTGATGCTTTCTATAAGGCATACAGCGTGCCAATATTGCCAGAACATCGTAGAATGTCATCCAACACATTGTATTCAATATAGATTAACTGAATTGGTGCTCAGTTGGAATCCGGGACCGGACCGTGAAATACCATGATTCATTCAATGGAATGTTCAAGAGGATTGAATGAAACGTGTGAAGCCGGGGTGAAGGGGAACGGGATCGACCTGATCGGACGGGTGACCACCCCAGGGTGCCCGTTCGGATTGCAGACAATGCATGGAAACCGGTCATTTTTGCAACTGATCGATTTCATCTCAGCCGTGTCAAGCGTATTTATGGTTCTTTTTGGTTATATCCTGCCGGGCGGTTTAAAATCCAGGAGAGATATAATCATTGTTATGAGAATATTTTCCAGACACAATGAGCAGACATATCTTGAGCCTAAGAAAGAACTACTCTGCAGCTGTCGACTAGGCGCCTGTGCCGGATAGAATATTTTGCAGGCAATCGGGGCCCGGGCTTGATTTT
>JALOOZ010000240.1 GCA_025454155.1 Thermodesulfobacteriota bacterium | reverse complement strand
GACAACAGGAGAACGAGCACCATGCATCATCTGCATCGCAACGACAGCATCAGGAACGTCGCCATCATCGCCCATGTCGACCACGGCAAGACCACCCTGGTGGACGCCATGTTCCGCCAGAGCGGGGTGTTCCGCGAAGGCCAGGAAGTGCAGGCCAGGGTCATGGACAAGCTGGAGCTGGAGCGCGAGCGGGGCATCACCATCGCGGCCAAGAACTGCTCCGTGCTCTGGGACGGCGTGAAGATCAACATCATCGACACCCCCGGCCATGCCGATTTCGGAGGAGAGGTGGAGCGGGCCCTGTCCATGGCCGACGGCGCCATCCTGCTCGTGGATGCCTCGGAGGGGCCGCTGCCCCAGACGCGCTTCGTCCTGAAGAAGACCCTCGAGGCGGGGCTCAAGGTCATCGTGGTGATCAACAAGATCGACCGGAAGGATGCCAGGCCCGCCGAGGTTCTCAACGAGATCTACGACCTCTTCATCGATCTGGGGGCGGACGACGGGCAGATAGACTTCCCCTGTCTGTACGCCATCGGCCGCGACGGGGTGGCCATGCAGTCCCTGGATGAGGGCGGCAGCGACCTGCACTGTCTCTTCGAGATCATCCTCTCTACGATCCCCGCGCCCTCATACGATCCGGCTGAGCCCTTCCAGATGCTGGTGGCGGATCTGGACTACTCGGACTACGTGGGCCGGCTCGCCATCGGCAGGATCTTCCACGGGCGGGTGGCCGCCAGCGATCCTCTGCTCTGCATCAACGCCGACGGGGAGCACCTCCCGCTCAAGGTCACCAGGCTCCAGTGCTACGACGGCGTCAGCATCCGTGAGGCCGATGCCGCACAGCCCGGCGATATCGTGGTGCTCGCGGGCATCGAGGACGTGAAGATCGGCGACACCATCTGCACCCAGGTGAATCCTAAGGCACTGAAGAGGATAACCGTGGACGAGCCCACCGTGTCCATGCGCATCATGACCAACAACTCGCCCCTGGCGGGCACCGAGGGCAGCCTGGTGCAGTCCACCAGGATCCACGAGCGCCTCGTCAAGGAGACCCTGCGCAACGTGGGCATCAGGCTCGAGGTGACGCCGGAAAAGGACGGGTTCATCATCAAGGGCCGCGGCGAGTTCCAGCTGGCCATCCTCATAGAGACCATGAGGCGCGAAGGCTTCGAGATGTGCGTGAGCAGGCCCGAGGTGATCTGCGATTGCCAGGGCGGCAGGGTGCTGGAACCCATCGAGCACCTCTATATCGACTGTGACGAGGTGTATCTCGGCATCGTCACCCAGAAGCTCTCCATCCGCAAAGGCAGGATGATCAACTACACGGGCCATGGCGCCGGCCGGGTGAGGATCGAATTCAACATACCATCGCGGGGGCTCATCGGCTACCGCGACGAGTTCCTCACCGACACCAAGGGCACCGGCATCATGAGCTCGTACCTGCTGGGCTACGAGGAGTACCGGGGAGAGTTCCCCAGCCGCTTCACCGGCTCCATCGTGGCCGACCGCAGGGGCACTGCCGTCGCCTACGGCCTCTCCGGGCTTGAGCCCCGGGGCAGGCTCTTCGTGGTCCCTGGCGACCCGGTCTACGAGGGCATGATCGTGGGCGAGCACAGCCGCGAGAACGACATCGACGTGAATCCCTGCAAGATGAAGAAGCTCACCAACATGCGGGCCGCGGGCCGCGACGACAACATCATGCTCTCACCGGTGACTCTCATGACCCTGGAAAAGGCCCTGCAGTTCATCAGGGACGACGAGATGGTGGAGGTCACGCCGAAATCCGTCAGGCTCCGCAAGTCCGAGCTCTCCGCCGGCAGGCGCCACGACATGAGCGTTGCGAGGAAAAAGGCCGCCTCGGGATGAGCCGTCGGCCTTAGATAATTGACAGGTGTCTTTTTAATCGCTATCTAGGTGGTGTAATCGTCAGGAATAGGCTGCTCCCGCTGGGAAGATGCATCGGAAAGGGAGATCCCATTGAACCTCTATCAGAACTGGTTTCTCGCAAGCCGCCCGTGGTCCTTCACCATGACGGCCATATCAGTCGGTGTGGGCAGCGCGCTGGCGGCCATCGACGGCCCCTTTTCCTGGCACCTGTTCATCCTGGCGCTGACAGGGGCCGTGTTCATGCATGCAGCCGCCAACCTGTTCAATGACTACTACGACGTGAAGCACGGCGTGGACACCGTGGCCGCGGCAACGGCCCAGTACCGGCCCCATCCCCTGGTCCAGGGCCTGATTCCTGCGCGGCAGGTCTTTATTGCGGCCTCCGTCCTCCTCGGCACGGCCGGGCTGATCGGGCTCTATCTCACTTTCCGGTGCGGGTGGCCGGTCTTCTGGATCGGCCTGGCGGGTTCCCTGGCGGCCGTCGCCTACACGGCTCCGCCCATGAAATACAAGTACGTTGCCCTGGGAGAGGTCTCAGTGTTCCTCATGTGGGGACCGCTCATGGTGGAAGGGGCTTACTATGTCCAGCGCCATGCGCTGAGCGCCAGGGCGCTCCTGATATCTCTTCCCTTCGGAGTCCTGGTCGCCCTGGTCCTGCTGGCGAACAACATCCGGGACATCGAGCACGACCGGAGCCGGCACATCAGGACCCTGGCGAATATCCTGGGACAACGTTCCGGAATGAATCTCTACCTGATGTTCATGGTTGCCGCATTCACCAGCATCCCCCTTTTCATCATCCTGGGTGTGCTCCCTGTCTGGGGAATCGCCATCTTCCTCTCGCTGCCCATTGCCGTGAAGCTCCTGCGCCAGATGGTGCGGATGGTTCCGGCGGATGCCGACGCCCAGACCGCCAAGCTCGACACGGCCTTCGGGGTTCTGCTGCTCATCGTGCTGGTGATCCAGGGCCTGGCGGGATGAAGACAATCGGGGCACATTCTCGGAGTGTCTGGCCGGCAGCAGGCCTTGCCGCAGCGCTGTGGTTCGTCACCTTCTACCTGGGCGGGCCGAACTTCT
>JALOOZ010000004.1 GCA_025454155.1 Thermodesulfobacteriota bacterium | reverse complement strand
GGCACCCTGCAGTGCCCGTCTTGGCGCAGATCGTCTTCACCTTGTCGACGGCCTGCTGCTTCTCCGGGAAGGCCTTGGTGCTGCCCAGGGCCTTCCTCAGGCTGCTGGCCGCCTCGGTGTCCCTCTTGAGGTCCGCCAGGGCCAGGGCCATGTGGTAGAGGATCGTCGGCTCGTCGGTCAGTTTTTCCGAGGCCATCTGGAACTGCCCCAGCGCGTTGTCCGGCATGCCCTTCTTGAGATAGACATACCCCAGGGTATCCGCGACGCGGGGGTCTTCAGGGTACATGTCCTTGGCCGTCTGGGCTAGCCGGAGCGCCTCGTCCAGGTCGCTCTTCTTGCCCTTCTCGGCGAGCACCCATGCCATGTTGTTCGCGGCCAGGCCGTTCTTGGGGTCCCGGTCGAGGATGTATTTATAGGTCTTCCGGGCGGAGTCGAGGTTCCCCGCGCTCTGGTGGAGCAGCGCCAGCATGGTGGCCGCCGTCAGGTCGGAGGGTTTCTTGTTCAGGATGCCCTCGTATTCGTCGATGGCGTTCTTCAGCATGTTGTTCCGTGCATAGTACTGTGCCAGGGCATGATAATAGGCATCCTTCCCGGGGTCGAGCTCTATGGCCTTCTTTATCTCTGACAGCGCCAGGTCCTTCTTGCCCGAGCCTTCCAGGAGGGCGGACATGATCATATGGCACCCTGCAGTGCCCGTCTTGGCGCAGATCGTCTTCACCTTGTCGACGGCCTGCTGCCAGCCTACGGCTGCAGGGGCCAGGGATGCGTAGAATGCGAGGGCCTCTTCGTTGTCCGGGTAGAGGTTGATCGCCTTCTCCGCAATGGGGTAGGCGTTCTTCCTGTCGTTCTGGTCGAGGTAGTAGCGGAGCTGTGCGTGCAACGTGATCCACTCGTCGGGCGCCTTTTCTTTCAGGGCCTGGATATACGGCAGGGCAGCACCGGGGCCCGCGGACCTCAGTGCCGAGAGCGCCCCGATGTAGAGGATATCCGGGGTGCCAACCGAATGCTTGATCAGGAGATCGGTCTCGGCGAGGGCCTTCTGGTGTTCTCCCTGGAGGAAATGGATCTTGGCCATCATCCTGTGGAGCATGATGTTCTGGTCGTTCTCCTTGAGCGCATTCTCCACGAGACCCCGCGCCTTCTTGATGTCGCCCTTCAGCAGGTACGCCTGGGCCGCGGTTGACGCGACATCAGGGCTGAGCGCCGCCGTCTTCAGGGGTTCCTCGAGGAGTTCGAGGGCCTTGGTGGCGTTCTTCTCGTCCAGGTAGATCTGGGCGAGCAGGATCCTGGAGAGGACATCCTTGGCATCCTTTTCCACGGATTCACCGAGAATCTTCTTGGCCTTCGCCGGTTCCTTCTTCTCAAGGAGAATCTGGGCGATCAGGGTGCGTATCTGGGTGGAGTCCTTGAGCTCCCGTGCCTTCTGGGCGGCATTCAGTGCGCCATCCAGGTCCCTCTTGGTGTGGAGGATGGTCGCCTCGAGGAGCCAGGGCTCCGGGCTTTCCGGGTGGTTCTTCCTCAGGGCATCGAGCTGGCTCCGGTACAGCTCATCCATGTCGTTCCGCGCGTAGAACATGGCCAGGGCAACCCCTGCAGAGACGCTCCCTTCCGATACCTTGTAGGCTTCCTGCGCCCATTTCAGGGCCTTGCCCTTGTCATCCTGGAGCGCATAGATGTCGCTGGCCATGAAGCGCAGCCTGGTGGACTTGGGAAACAGGGCGGCCCCTCTATCGATCAGGGTTATCGCATCGCCCGTCCTGCCCACGGCCATGTACATCTGCGTCGTGTTGATGTACATCTCCTCTGTGGGATTGGGCTCCTTGAGGAGGCCTTCCATGGTCTTGATGCCCTCGTCCCGCTTCCCGTTCATGAAAAGGGCCTGGGCAAGGACCTCCCTGGCCAGGATATGCCTGGGATCGATTTCCAGAATCCCCCGCGCCTCCTTTTCCACCATGTCATACTTCTTTGCCAGCAGCAGCATGGAGGCGATGTATTCCTTGGCCTTCACGTTTTTCGGGTCGGCCTTGGACGCCTTGGAGAAGGAGGCATACGCCTCCTGGGGGCGGTTCACCTTCAGTTGCGCCTCACCCAGGCTGACCAGCGTCTTGGCATCATCGGGGGCTATCTGGAGGGCATTCTGGAACTGGATGACCGCCTCGGCATGCTTGCCCTGCTCCTGATATTTCTGGGCGCTTTCCAGGAAGGCCTGCCGTTTCTCTTCCGGGCTTTTGCCGCATCCGGACATGGCAACCATGGATATGATCAAAAGAACTGCGAGTATGCCGATCCTCCTCATAAGTCCCCCCCTTGCGAGATGGTGCAACCATAGCACAGTTGATACAGCAGGAAAAGCGACAAGGATTCATGGGAGAAACGGCCTGGGAATGCCAATCCGCAGCTCCCCGGGTGCATCCCAGGGGCAGGATTTCCCGGAGGCGGTGAGAGATGGCGTCCTCTGCCCCTGGTGAGATTTCCAATTGACGGATCAGGGCCTCTTCTGTGATAGGACATGAAGAGAGGATCGGCTGGTTGGGCTGTCTCACCGTAGCCTTGGATGTGCTCAGGCTTCGACGGAGGGGCAGTGGTTGTCGGGCCTGTTAAGGACAGGCGCCCGTTGTGCCGATGATGAGAGGGATGAAGAGGCTGTTTTCTGCCGTCATTTTGTTTTTCCTTGATCTCGCCGTGGCGGGCGGGTCGGTCTACGCTGCGAAATATCTCCAGAGGTTCCTGCCCGAGGTGAGCCTCCCGGACGAACTGCTGTGGATAAAGGCCTGCGTGTTCGCCTTGGTGACGATCCTCTGTTTCTATTTCCAGGAGCTGTACGACTGGAAATACTGGAAAAAATCCTCGGAGCTCATCTCGTCCATCCTGCTCGCCGAGGGACTTACCCTGATCATCCTTGCGGCGGTCTACTACATCCTCCCCGTAGCCGGCCTCGAGAGGGACGTGCTGCTCATGGCCATCTTCTTCACCCTCGTCCTCACCTTCGGGTTCAGGGGGCTCTATGTCAGACTGAGGTCAACCCGGTATGCGGGGCAGAGGGTCATCATCTTCGGTGATGGCGAGAATGCCAAGTTCCTGTTCCGGGAGATCCGCGCCGGCGGTTATGCGGTCAGCTTCGAGGGCTACATCGGCAGGAGCAACTGGGACCTCCCGCTGAGATGCCTCGGGGACGCCTCTGAGCTGACGGCCATCATGAAGAGGATCGAACCGGAGGTCCTGGTCGTTGCCCCTGACGGATGGCGGGGGACACTCCCCATCGAGGACCTTCTCAAGGTGAAGTTCACCCTGTGCGATGTCATCGACGGCCCCACCTTTTATGAACAGATCACCGGGAGGATCCTCGTCGAGGAGATCCGCCCGAGCTCCATCATCTTCACCCGGGGTTTCCAGGCCTCACGGCTTGAAGACATCCTCAAGCGCACCTTCGATCTGGCCTTCGGTCTCACCGGCCTTGTCCTTTCGTCTCCGTTCATGCTCCTCACCGCCGTGGCCATCCGGCTGGATTCCCCCGGGCCGATCCTGTATCTCCAGCACCGGGTGGGAAAGGACGGCAAGGACTTCAGGGTGATCAAGTTCAGGTCCATGCGGGTCGATGCCGAAAACGACGGTCCCCGGTGGGCCAGCGAGAACGATCCACGCATCACCCGGGTGGGCAGGATCATCCGCAAGCTCAGGCTCGACGAGTTCCCCCAGTTCATCAACGTGATCAAGAACGACATGAGCTTCGTAGGCCCTCGTCCGGAGAGGCGTTATTTCGTCGATCAGCTCGAGAAGGCCATCCCCTTCTATGCCCTGCGGATGCATGCGAAGCCGGGCATCACGGGATGGGCCCAGATCAACTATCCCTACGGCGACACCTTCGAGGATGCCAAGGAGAAGCTCAAATACGAGCTGTACTACATGAAGCACCGCTCCCTGTGGCTCGACCTGGTGATCATCTTCCAGACCATCAAGGTCGCCGTCAAGGGCCGGGGATCGCAGTAGACCTTTTCCAGCACCGGGAAAACCGAGACAGAGAATCCGCCCCCTAGAGCGCGCTCAGTATCAGCGGCCCGTTCGCGGTGATGGCGACGCTGTGCTCGAAGTGGGCGGACAGTGAGCCGTCGGCGGTGACTGCGGTCCATCCGTCACCCAGGATGGAGACCTTCCAGGTCCCTTCGTTCACCATGGGCTCTATGGCAAGGGTCATCCCTTCCTGGAGGAGGGGGCCGGTCCCTTTCTTTCCGTAGTTGGGCAGCTGCGGGTCTTCGTGGAGGATCCTCCCGATGCCGTGGCCGACGAATTCCCTGACCACGTGAAAGCCCGCCGATTCCACGACCTTCTGGATCGCTGCCGAGATGTCGTGGAGGTGGTTGCCTGCAGAGGCCCGGCCGATGCCCTCGTGGAGGGCCTTCTCCGTCACCTCCATGAGGTGGAGCGCCTTCTTCGAGACCCCGCCCACGGCAAAGGTCCGGGCCGAGTCCGAATAGAAGCCGTCATGGAGGGCCCCGACATCGATGCTGATGATATCCCCGGATACGAGCCTGCGGGGCGAGGGGATGCCGTGGATGACCTCTTCGTTCACAGAGGTGCACAGCGTGGCGGGGTAACCCCGGTAGCCCTTGAATGCCGGGGCTGCATTGTGTGACCGGATGAAGAGCTCCGCCTCTTTATCGAGCTCCGCCGTGGTGATGCCGGGCTGTATCAGGGGTGCCAGGTGCTCGAACAGGCGGGCCAGGATCCGGTTGCCCTCCCGCATGATCGCAATTTCCTGGGGAGATTTCAGGATGATCATCCATCCAAGACCTTTTTCAGGGGGTATTCAATGATGCCCCGTGCACCGGCCTTGAGGAGCTCGGGGATCAGAGAGCGTGAATGGGATTCGTTGATGATGATCTCCAGCGAGTACCACTGGGGGTCGTGCAGAGGTGAGACCGTCGGCGAAGTCAGCGCGGGCAGCATCTTGATGACGGCCTCCAGGCTGTCCTTGGGCGCGTTCATCTTCAGGCCCACCATGCCGGTGGCCTGGAGCGCCGACTTCAGCATGAGGGCCACCTGCTCGATCTTGGAACGCTTTGCCGGATCGTTCCAGGAGTCCCTGTTGGCGATGAGCTTGGTGTTGGTCACCAGGAGGACGTCCACGATCCGCAGATTGTGGGCCTTTATGGTGGACCCGGTTTCGGTGACCTCCACGATGGCATCCGCCAGGCCGTCCACCACCTTGGCCTCGGTGGCGCCCCACGAGAATTCGACCTCCACCGGGATGTTCTTATCCCGGAAGTACTGCTTCGTGAAGTTCACGAGCTCGGTGGCGATCTTTTTTCCCTTCAGGTCCTGGATGGACCTGACCGGGGACTTCTCGTCCACGGCGAGGACCCACTTCGCAGGCATGTAGGTGGACTTGGAATAGATGAGATCGGCAACCTCCACGACATCGGAGCCGTTTTCCAGGATCCAGTCCTTGCCGGTGAGCGCCAGGTCGAAGAGGCCCGACTCCACGTACCGGGAGACCTCCTGGGCCCTCACCAGGGCGCATTCGATGTCCTTGTCGTCGATGGAGGGGAAGTAGCTTCGGGACGAGGTGCTGATGATCCAGCCCGCATCCTTGAACAGATCGATGGTCGAGGCCTGCAGGCTCCCCTTGGGGATGGCCAGACGTATCACGCTCATTTCTTGTATACCTCTTTGGGATCGAATATTCTGGTGCCGTCCTCGTGCAGACGGCCGCCCTCGATCTTCCGGTAGAAACAGGACCGGAAACCGGTGTGGCAGGCCGCCCCGCCTACCTGGTTCACCTTGAGCAGGATGGTGTCCTGATCGCAGTCGACGCGGATCTCGAGCACCTCCTGGACGTTGCCGGACTCCTCGCCCTTTCTCCAGAGCTTGTTCCTCGACCGGCTGAAGTAGCACGCCCTGCCGGTCCGCCGGGTCTCCTGGAAGGATTCCTCGTTCATGTAGGCGAGCATGAGGATTTCACCGGTGGCCGCATCCTGCGCGATGGCAGGCACGAGCCCGCCGGCCTTGTCGAAATCCACCAGTTTTTCCATGGAATGCCTCCTGAAAGCTGAGCCTTAACAGGTTTTCACAAAAGGTGTCAAGGGGACATGTCCCGGGTGCATCCACTGATCCGTCATGGAGAGGGGTCACGAGGCTCTCAGAAATATGGGGACGAAATACGGTCGAAATACGGTGACAGTATACCTATTTATCTATTCCACATTATCTGATCCCTATCGTCTGACGAGCAGCATTTAGTGGTGTGTTCATTATTATGTATGATGTCCCCGGAATGAACCCCGGAATGAACAGAGGCCTCAGGGTTTGTTGATGCTCAGACCGAGGACGTCCTCGGCCGCCTCCTTGAGCAGCTCCGCCATGGTGGGGTGCGGGTAGGAAGGTCTGAGAAATTCCTCCACATGGAGCCTGCGCTCGACGGCGAGGGTCGCCCAGGCGATGAGCTCGGTGGCGTGGGGGGCCATGATGGTCACGCGCTCCAGGATGCCATCGGGGTCGCAGGTGATGGTGGCGAACCCCTCGGACTCCTCCATGGTCCGTGCCCTGCCAAGGGCCGATACCGGGAAGGTGCCCTTTCTCATGCCCGTCGTGTCCCTGCCCCCGGGCTTCCTGCCCACCGAGGCTATCTCGGGATGGGTGAACACCACCGAGGGGACGACGGAGTAATCCATGGTCCTGGCGGCATCACCCGTGATGTGCGCGACAGCCACCTCAGCCTCCCTGGAGGCCACGTAGGCATACATATGCTCGCCCGTCACGTCACCTACGGCATACACGCCGGGCAGACTCGTGCACATGCTCCCGTCGGTTTGAATCCCCCCTGACGGGGTCAGTGCGATACCCAGGTGAACGAGGCCTGCAGGCAGGGAAGGCTCCCTTCCGATGCACAGGAGGAGAGAGGCGGCTCGGAGGGTCTCCCGGCCAGCCGGGTTGTCCACGGTGAGGACAAACTCCGGATCCTTTCCGGCTGCAGCGACCCGGGCCGAGGTCATGAAGCGGACCTTCCTGTAGAGAGAGACCAGGCTCTTCGACACCTCTTCGTCCTCGGTGGACAGGACCCTTTCCAGGGCCTCGATGACGGTCACCTCGGCGCCGAGGTTGGAAAAGATATGGGCCATTTCCATGCCTATGACCCCGCCGCCCACGATGATCATGGAGCCGGGGGCCTGGCGGAGGTCAAAGACCTCGTCGCTCGTCAGCATGCCGGGCAGCTCGAAAAGGGTCGGCCTCTTGGGCCGGGAACCCGTGGCGATGATGATGGAGGACGCATGGATGAACCGGTCGTCGATCCGTATCGTCTTTTCGCCCTCGAACCGGGCAGAACCCCTGAAAAGATCGACCCCTGACCGGGAGAGCAGGTGTTCGATGCCTTTGACGAGACGGCCTACGATCCTGGTCTTGCGTCTCTGGAGGTTTTCCAGGGAGACCGACGCGGCAACGGGATCGATACCGAATCGTGAAGCATTCTTCATGTGCGCCAGGAGGTTGATGCTCTCGATGTAGCTCTTGGCAGGTATGCAGCCCCTGTTCGTACAGGTGCCCCCGCAGTCCGAGCCTTCCGCGATGCCTACCCGCAGGCCCTTCCTTGCACCGAGCAGGGCCGCGGTATACCCCCCCGGGCCTGCGCCGATGATGAACAGATCGTATGCTTTTTCCGCGCCCATGGCTCAGGTTTTCTTCCTCTTCTTTTCCGGTATGGGGTAGAAGACATCGATGTATCCATGCTTGAAGACCCCCAGGGCCTCCCGATGGATGACCAGCATCTCCCTGCGGACCAGGGCAAGCCGGTGAAGGTCGTTGTACTTGTCCACCAGGGAATTGTACTCGTCGGTGTCAGTGGCCTGCTCCAGGAGGGATTCCATCTCCTTTATCCGCCCGAGGACCGTTTCGAGCTGATGGCCCGTGCTGCCCAGTGCCTTGGCCATCTCCTCCAGGAGTTCCTTCTGGGTCTTGTCGACACCGTCCGACTTCTTTGCCACAGGAATGGCATATAGCATACAAGTCCATGTTCATGGAAAAAATTCTATGGTAGGATAAAAGATGCGATCTCCCATCAAGAATGTCCCCCAGATAACCGATAAACAAGCGTATACGGAGGGTTATGTGGATTCAATTATATTCGAAGAACATATCGATACCACGGTACAGTCCCTGGGGAAACCGTCCATAGAATCCCCTGTTCAGGGAACGACCATCTTTGTGGACGACAGCGAGCGGGTCGTCATAGACACCTCCCTCGCCTTCTTCAACAGGTGTGCCAGCGGCGATGCCGTACCCCTCTCCTTCGAACTGGCCGGGCCACGGAGAAGGATCTTCTTCGACCCGTCCAAGACCAAGTGCGGAATCGTCACCTGCGGAGGGCTCTGTCCGGGCATCAACGACGTGATCAGGGGCATCGTGCTCGAGCTGTTCTATGCATACCACGTCGAGAACATCTACGGTATCCCCTATGGACTGCAGGGTTTCATCCCCGCATTCAGGCATCCCCTCACCGAGCTCACCCCCGCTTCCGTGGAGCAGATCCACGAGCTCGGCGGGACCGTGCTGGGCTCCTCCCGGGGATCCCAGGACATCTCCGAGATGGTGGATGCCATGGAGCGGCTGAACATGAACATCGTGTTCTTCATCGGCGGGGACGGCACCCTCAAGGCATCCTCGGCCGTGGCACGGGAGGCGCTGTCACGGGGATTCAAATGCTCGGTCATCGCCATCCCCAAGACCATTGACAATGACATCTTCTTCGTATCAAAGACCTTCGGCTTCGACACCGCCGTGGAAGAGGCCAGGAAGGTCATCAAGTGCGCCCATGTGGAGGCCAAAGGGGCACCGGGCGGTATCGGTCTCGTCAAGGTGATGGGCAGGGATTCCGGCTTCATCGCGGCCAACGCCGCCCTGGCGTCGAGGGATGCCAATTTCGTGCTCGTCCCCGAGGAGGACTTTGACCTGGAGGGGCCCAGAGGTTTCCTGTCAATCCTCGAGGCGAGGATCAGGGCGCGGGGCCATGCCGTCATCGTCGTGGCCGAAGGGGCGGGGCAGAAATATTTCCTGGATGTCCCCAAGGAAAAGGATGCCTCCGGCAATGAGAAAAAGCATGATATCGGAAACTACATGAAGGAGCGCATAGAACACCACTTCCAGTCACGCTCCGTGCCCATCAATCTCAAGTATCTGGACCCGAGCTACATCATCAGGAGCGTGGCCGCCAATGCCTCCGACTCCATCTTCTGCGGCTTCCTGGCGCAGATGGCGGTGCATGCGGGGATGAGCGGCAAAACGGATATGTTGATCGGGCTGTGGAATAATGTATATGTACATATACCCAATGAAATATGTATGAAAGGGAGGAAGAAGATCGATACCAACGGGCCTTTGTGGATGAGCGTCCGGGAATCAACCGGCCAGCCCCCCATGGTGAATGACTGATGGCATCATCCCAGGACCCGAGCAAGGATCGAAAAGGAGCTCGCCATGACGGATAAGAATCTCTTGGAAGACGATATCATTGACCTCACCGACCTCCTGGAGGAGGGCCACCCGCCGGAGAAGCCGCTGCATGAGACCCCGAGGAAAAAGGTCGTGACCGAACCTGATTCCTTTGATCTGGGAAAGGAGATATCCATGGATTTCGATGTCTCCATCGAAGAGATCGAACATGAGAGCCCCGCCCTTGCCGAGGCGATGCCCCTCGAGCCTGAAAGGAAAGAGCAGGATCTTTCCCCGGTCACGGAGGAGATCAAGGATATCGCGAAAGAAACCCTGGGAGATATCGGGGCCGAGATAGACATGGCCATGCAGGATAAGCTCGAGGAGGTTACCCTCACGAAGAACGAGGAGGAGGTGCTCCTGCAGGAAGGCCCTGTGGAGGAGATCCTTTCCGATCCCGAAAAGGGGTCCCTTGCCGCTGTCGATGAATCCCGGCCGGCAGAGGTGGCGCCCGAGCCGGAGCCGCTCCCTGCCGGTGTGCAGCAGCAGTACGGCGTATCCTCCACCGTCACCACAGAGGCCATCGTCGATGCGGTGGTCAGCGAATTCCGCAAGGACCTGCCAATCCTCCTGGAAGGAATCGTCAGGCCCGTCGTGCAGGAGCTCCTTCAGGAGATCGTAGCCTCTACCAGGCAGGAAATCCCGGGTATCGTGGAGAAGGTGATACGGGAGGAGATCGAGAGGCTCAAGAAGCTTTGACGTGCAACAGGGGGGCACCGAGGTCCTCCTGTGAGAGGTACTATCCCAGGCCCCAGGCGGGGCCTGTTTTTTTTACCGTCTCCGCGGGGGTCGTCATCCCCAAGGCTTTTGCCTTTTCCGCCTTTTTCATGCTATGAGAAGGCCACCCTGCAGCCAGGAGTGCGAGATGCTCGACAGAGAATACGACCCGAAGGATATCGAACAGAAGTGGTACGAGGTGTGGCTCGAAAAGAAGTACTTCCACGCAAGGGAAGATGACGGAACGAGGCCGGGATATGCCATCGTGATCCCGCCACCCAATGTCACCGGGGTGCTGCACATGGGGCACGCCCTCAACAATACCCTCCAGGACATCATGATCCGGTACAAGCGCATGGACGGATACAATGCCCTGTGGATGCCCGGCACGGACCATGCGGGGATAGCGACCCAGAACGTTGTCGAGAAGTCCCTGGCTGAAAAGGGGAAATCCCGCCATGACCTGGGAAGAGAAGCCTTCATCGACGAGGTATGGAGATGGAGGGAGAAGCACGGCGGGCTCATCATCAACCAGCTCAAGCGGCTCGGCGCCTCCTGCGACTGGGACAGGACCCGGTTCACCATGGACGAGGGCCTTTCCAATGCGGTCAGAAAGGTCTTCGTCACCCTGTACCGTGACGGACTGATCTACCAGGGCGACTATATCGTAAACTGGTGCCCGCGCTGCCACAGCGCCCTTTCGGACCTGGAGGTCGAGCACGAGGAGGAGGAAGGCCACCTCTGGCACATCAGGTATCCCATGGCGGACGGCAGCGGAGAGGTGGTGGTGGCCACCACGCGTCCCGAGACCATGCTCGGCGATACCGCCGTGGCAGTGAACCCGGCGGACGAACGGTATGCAGCCATGCTCGGCAAGGAGCTCATCCTTCCCGTGATGAACCGGAGGATACCCATCATAGCAGACGAGGTGGTGGACAAGGAATTCGGCACCGGCGCCGTGAAGATAACACCCGCCCATGACCTGAACGACTATGAATTGGGCCTGCGCCATGGGCTCGAAGTCATCGTGATCATCGACGAGTCCGGGGACATGAATGCCAATGCAGGCATATACAACGGCCAGGACCGCTTCGCGTGCAGGACGCAGCTGGAGGCGGACCTTGCCGATCAGGGGTTCCTGGTGGACAAGACGGCCTACCGCGTGCCGGTGGGCAAGTGCTACCGGTGCAAGACCACCATCGAGCCCTACCTGTCCAAGCAGTGGTTCGTCAGGACCAGACCCCTGGCCGAGGAGGCCATCAAGGCCGTTGCCGATGGCAGGACCAGGATCATCCCCAAGAACTGGGAAAAGGTCTACTACGACTGGATGAACAATATCCGGGACTGGTGCATCTCGCGTCAGATCTGGTGGGGGCACCGGATCCCAGCCTGGTACTGCGACGACTGCGGCGAGGTCATCGTGAGCGAGACCGAGCCCGTGCAGTGCCCAAACTGCACGGGGACCTCTCTCAGGCAGGAGACCGATGTGCTCGACACCTGGTTCTCTTCCGGCTTGTGGCCCTTCTCCACCATGGGCTGGCCGGAGAAGACCCCAGCGCTGAAGCTCTTCTATCCCACCGATGTCCTCATCACCGGCTTCGACATCCTGTTCTTCTGGGTGGCCAGGATGATGATGCTGGGACTGAGGTTCATGGATGACGTGCCCTTCAGGGATGTCTACCTGCATGCCCTGGTGCGAGACGAGCAGGGGCATAAGATGAGCAAGTCAAAGGGCAACATCGTGGACCCCATCGTGGAGATGGACAAGTACGGCGCCGATGCCTTCAGATTCGCTCTGACAGCCTTCGCCGCCATGGGCAGGGATGTGCGCATCAGTGACAAGCGTATCCAGGGGTACCGCTTCTACATCAACAAGATCTGGAATGCCGGGAAGTTCGTACTGAGCAATATCGAGGGATTCGACCCCGGGGGCATGACCCTCGATCCGGCCAGGCTCGGACTTGCAGAGAAATGGATCCTGTCCCGGCTCAACAGGACCATCAGGGAGACACGCTCCGCCCTGGATGAATACCGGTATAACGATGCGGCGGACATCCTCTACCAGTTCACCTGGCATATCTTCTGCGACTGGTACATAGAGCTCAGCAAGTCCATGCTCCACACCCAGGGCGCTCCGGAGACGAGATGGGTGCTGCACCATGTGCTCAAGACCGTCCTGGAGCTCCTGCACCCCATCATACCCTTCGTGACCGAGGAGATCTGGCAGTGCCTGCCCGGGAGAGACGGCGATTCCATCGTGGTGGCCTCCTATCCCAAGGAGAGGGAGAAGCTCTCGTTCCAGCAGGACGCTGAACTCATGGACACCATCATCGAGGTCATCTCCGGCGTCCGCAGCATCCGCGGGGAGACGGGCATATCACCGTCAGCCATGCTCGATGTCGTCATCCGGGCCGCCGAACCCAGGCTCAGGGTGCTTCTCGGCGAGCACAGCGTTCACATCAAAGACCTGGCCCGGGTGAAGCAGGTGGGATTCATAACAGAGGAGTCGGAGCGTCCCAGGAAGTGTGCCCTGGCAGTGAGGAAAGGCCTCGAGGTCTATGTGCCTCTGGAGGGCGTCATCGACATCGACAAGGAGACCGAGCGCCTGACCAAGCAGATGGGCAAGGTCGGAAAGGAGCTCGAAGAGAAGCGCAGAAAGCTTTCGAATCCGAACTTTGTCGAAAAGGCCAAAAAAGAGGTGGTTGAAGAGCAGCTCAAGATCAAGGCGGATCTGGAGTTCGAGCTGGCCAGCCTCCAGAAGGCCCATGCACTGCTGCAAGGGTGATGGAATCCCTGAGGCCCACAGGACTTTTTTCCGAGATCATCGACCTGGACGAGGTGGACTCCACCAACCGGTATGCCCTCGATATGCACAGGCCGGGCCTCCTTGTCCGTGCCCGGCGGCAGACCGCAGGCCGAGGCAGGAGAGGCAGGCCTTGGTTTTCACCCGAAGGGGAGAACCTCACCATGACGCTCACCCTTGCTCCTCCCGAGGAGCGCCTTCCCCTCATAGCCGGTATAGCCGTAAGGGAGACCCTGGCAGGTCTTGTTTTCCCCCGGTCGGTCGAAATGAAGTGGCCCAACGATATCGTCATCGGGGGCCGGAAGGTATGCGGCATGCTCTGCGAGGTCAGGGGAGGGATAGCGGCAATGGGCGTGGGCATCAACGTGAACCAGACGGCCTGGCCCCGAGGTCTCGATCACAGGGCCGTTTCCCTCAGGCAGGTGACCGGCGGGGAGCACGACCTCGATGAGATTGCCATGCTCGTGGCGCAGGGTATCTCGATATGGGTGCAGGCCTACCACGAACGGGGCTTCGCCCCAGTCAGGCAGGAATTCCTCAAGCACGGACTCCTGGGCGAGTATGAGGTTTTTGACGACCGGGATCAGCGGTGCTCCATCGTCGACCTCACCATGGACGGACATCTCGTCATCGTGGCAGGCGGCGTCCGCAGGACCCTGATAAGCGAGACCATATCCATAGGGTGGGCTGAAAAAGCGACGGAGTAAGAAAACCATCCTGTGCGGTTGAAAGGGGCGGATGCCTCCCTGACGGTCCCTGAGATACCCTTGTTTTTTCACTGCTCGAGGCTAACATTATAGGTCAGGAGGGCATCGGAATATGCGCATAGACAGGAATATCAAAGAGAAAGGGCACGATCCGTACGGTGAGGCACGCAAGCACACCGAGGGTGCCTACTGCCCCGAGTGTCAGGCTGTGTACCAGGGAGGCAGGTGGGTATGGTCGGACAGGCCTGAAGCCTCAGGCAGTCCCTTGCTCTGCTCCGCATGCAGGAGGATCCGGGATGATTTTCCTGCCGGAGAATGCTATCTGTCAGGCAAGTATCTGAAGAAACACAGGCAAGAAATCGAGAATCTGATCAGGAAGCTCATCAGGGAGGCCCGGCAACGTTCCCCTCTTAAGAGGATGATGGACATCAGGCCGGACGAAGAAGGGCTGCGTGTACGGCTCACCGACGACCATCTGGCAAGACAGATCGGCGATGCGGTGTACCGGGCCTATAAAGGAAACCTGCAGCTGAAATATTCGGGAGAAGAGAAGTTCGTGAGACTCTACTGGCATCGCGACGAATGAGGGCACGGCTGATCATCAACGCCGATGACCTGGGGCTGAGCCGCGAGATCAATGCAGGGATACTGTGGGGCCTTGAGCATGGCTGCATCAGCGACACCTCGCTGCTCATCAGGGCCCGGCATGCCGAGGGGGCAGTGGAAGGACTGAGGCAGCTGGGGATCAGCCACGCAGGCATCCACATCAACCTGGACGAGATACTGGGCTGGAGGGCAGGGGGGTATGAGCTCCATCCACGCGCGGTTCTCGTTGACATGCTGGAAAAGGGAGAACTCGCCAGGGCATGCCACGCAGAGGCACGGCTCCAGATAGAGGCCTTTCTTTCCACAGGGCTCAGGATATCTCATATCGATACCCATCATCACGTCCATGGGTTCATGCCCATCTTTGAGCTCATCATTGATCTGGCACGTGATTACCAAATCCCGGCCGTCAGGTTCAGCCCGAAGGGTTACAGGCTCTCCACCCGTGAGGATATACCCTTCGAGGAGGGCCTCTATGCCCTCATGCAAGGAAAGATCCGGGAGAGAAGGCTCTTTTCCTGTACCGACTGCCTGGAAGGCGCACATAGGCTGAAAGAAACCGGTCCCGGCGACACCGAGCTCGTGGTGCACCCTTCGCGGGGTGGAGAACCCTGGCGGGCTGCAGAACTGGAAGCCCTGAGCAAAACGGGGGGAAGAAGCAGACTGATGACCGAGGGCATCAGGGTGGTCAGCTTTCACGGACTGGCATCGGAAGGATGCCCCTGATCATGAGACGCCCCGAAGGTCAAAGGCCTTGTTCCGCCGGGTCAGGCCAATATCGACCAGGACCATGAGGCCGTTGATGGCATACAGGGTCACGACCCAGTCGAGGTTGTAGAAGACCTTGTGGAGGATGCCGGCAATGTAGCCGGTGAAGACGATGATCAGGAATGTCATGCTCTTGCCTTTGGCAGTCCTTGACACTGACGATTTGTAGATGGAAGCCGGCCAGGCCGAACCGAAGCAGACCAGCATGATCACCTCGAATATACTCATGCCTCGCACCTCACGAAAATGGTTTTCTTGTATCCATGCATCCCCTTCAAGAAGTATCCGACACCGTGTTTCATGTGTACCTGAAAAGAAGGGCATTTCACAAGAAAAAGGCCGGAGAGGGAATCCTCCGGCCTTTCCCTGGCATGCTCGGGGTAGGGGACCTTATACGTTCTGGGCCATTTGGAAGATGGGCAGGTACATGGCAACGACCACGAAACCGATGACACCACCCAGGAAGACCATGAGTATGGGCTCCAGGGCTGATGTGAGGGCTTCGACGGCGGTGTCCACTTCCTCGTCATAGAAGTCGGCGATCTTGCCGAGCATCTGGTCCATGGCGCCTGTCGCCTCTCCCACGGCGATCATCTGGACCACCATCCCTGGGAAGATGCCTGTCTGCTCCAGAGGCTCGGACATGGACTTCCCTTCGCTGATGGATGTCCTCACCGCGCGGATGGCCTCTTCGACGATCATGTTCCCCGCGGTTTTGGAGGTTATGTCAAGGCCGTCCATGATGGGAACGCCCGAGGAGATCATGGTTCCCAGGGTACGGGTGAACTTCGCCACGGCCACCTTCCGAAGGAGAGGGCCGAAGACGGGCAGGCGCAGGAACAGCTTGTCCGTATAGTAGCGGCCTTTCTGCTGGGTCCTTATATATTTGAAGGCGATGATGGAGGCAACAATGAAGCCGAAGATCCCCCACCAGAAGTCTCTGAAGAAGTTGCTCAGGTTGACCACGATCTGTGTCGGTCCGGGGAGTGCCGAGCCGAACTGCTTGAACATGTCGCTGAAGGTGGGGATGACGAAGATCATGAGGATCGCCACGACACCGAAGGCCACGCTCAGGACTATGATGGGGTAGGTCATGGCGCTCTTGATCTTGTTCTTGAGGCTTTCGTTCTTTTCCATGTAGACAGCGAGCCGGTTCAGGACCGTGTCCAGCACACCACCGATCTCGCCCGCAGCTACGAGGTTCACGTAGAGGTTGTCGAAGACCTTGGGGTGTTTACCCAGTGCATCTGCAAAGGTGCTCCCCCCTTCAACATCCTGCTTGATCTGGGCGAGGACCTTCTTGAAGGTGGGATTGGGCTGCTGGGACGAGAGGATATCCAGACACTGCACAAGAGGCAGACCCGCATTGATCATGGTGGAGAACTGCCTGGTGAAGATAACGAGTTCCTTCGTCTTGATGCCCTTTGCGAACAGCGCGATATCCTGTGACTTGGCCTTGAGCTTTGTGGGCACTATCCGCTGTCGTTTCAGGATCATGCCCGCCGCAGCCTTGTCTGCCGCCTCGAGTTCGCCCTTCTTCATAGTGCCGTTGGCAAGCCTGCCTTCCCAGACGAATACTGCCATGGATTATCTCCTCTCTGTACCTGCGGTACCCCTCTGGTGGGAGGGGGACGATATCATCTGCCTGAGCTCCTCGGGGTCCATGGACCTTCCCAGAGCATCTTCCAGAGAAATGAACTTGCGTATGTAGAGATTCATCAGCGACTGGTTCATGGTCTGCATGCCGTGTTTTGTCTGTCCTACCTGCATCTGGGAGTAGATCTGGTGTATCTTGTCTTCCCGGACGAGGTTCCGTATGGCCGGGGTGGATATCATGACCTCCGATGACATGACCCGTCCTTTCCCGTCCAGCCTGGGGATCAGCTGCTGGGCAATGACCGCTTCCATGACGAAAGCCAGCTGGGCCCTGATCTGCGACTGCTGGTGAGCGGGGAATGCGTCCACGATACGATTGACCGTCTGCACTGCCGAGTTGGTGTGCAGGGTTGCAAATACCAGGTGTCCGGTTTCCGAGATGGTGAGGGCCGCCTGCATGGTCTCCAGATCCCTCATCTCGCCGATGAAAACAACGTCAGGGTCCTGCCGCAGGATATATTTCAGGGCATTGACGAAGCTCTTGGTGTCAGCGCCGATCTCCCTCTGGTTGACAAGACACCCTTTGTGCTTGTGAACGAACTCTATGGGGTCTTCGATGGTGACGATATGGTCATGGCGCTCGGTGTTGATCTTGTCGAGGAACGCCGCCAGGGTTGTGGACTTGCCGCATCCCGTAGGGCCGGTCACCAGGATGAGGCCCCTGGGGAGCGAGGTGAGCTTCATGACCACCGGAGGAAGGCCCAGGGTGTCCAAGGCCAGGATCTCGTAGGGGATCATCCTGAATACGCCCGCCAGGGCACCCCGCTGCACGAAGATATTCGCCCTAAACCTCGCCACATTCTTGATGCCGAAGGAGAGGTCAAGTTCCTGCTCCTCTTCGAACTTGTGCTTCTGGGACTCGGTGAGGATGGAGTACAATAATTCCCTGGTGCTCTTGGGGTCCATGACCGGCACATCCAGCGGATAAAGCTGGCCCCGGACACGGACCTGGGGCGGTGAACCCGTGGTGAGGTGGAGGTCCGAAGCGCCCTTGTCCACCATTGTTTTGAGCAGGTCATATATCGATTGTTCCAATGGATACCTCCAGTCTTAGTCGGGCATGGTTGTCCTGAGGATCTCGGCCACCGATGTGGTACCATCCATGATCTTGGTTAGGCCGCTCTGCCTGAGGGTCTTCATACCCTCGCCAATGGCCTGGTTCTTGACTTCTGATGACGAAGCACCCATGAGGATGAGCTCACGGATCGCCTCGGTTACGGGCATGACTTCATAGAGTGCTATCCTTCCCTTGTATCCGGTATTCCCGCACATCGGGCAGCCTTTGCCTGTCAGGCACTCGACGTTATGTGCCGTATCGGGGTCCATTCCCATCTGGTGTAATGTCTCCACAGCGACACTGTCCCTGGTCCTGCAATGTGAACAGACCTTTCTTGAAAGCCTCTGGGCCACGATCAGGTTCACCGATGAGGCCACCAGAAAAGGCTCGATACCCATATTGAGGAGCCTGTTGATGGTTGACGGGGCATCGTTGGTATGGAGGGTGGAAAGCACGAGGTGACCGGTCAGGGCGGCTTTGATGCCGATCTCTGCTGTCTCGAAGTCGCGGATCTCGCCCACGAGGATAATATCGGGGTCCTGCCTGAGGAACGATCTCAGGGAATTGGCAAAGGTCAGGCCGATCTCCTCATGCATCTGGACCTGATTCACGCCGGGCAGGTTGAACTCGACAGGATCTTCCGCCGTGGATATGTTCCGGTCGATCTTGTTCAGCTCCGATAAGGCGGAATACAACGTGGTCGTCTTCCCTGATCCTGTGGGGCCGGTGACAAGGACCATGCCCCATGGCTTGTAGATCGCATCCTTGAAACGTGACAGGGCATCCTCTTCGAAGCCGAGCTTGGTCATGTCAAGCTGGAGGGTCGATTTGTCCAGAATTCTCAAGACCACCTTTTCCCCGTACAGGGTCGGCAATACCGATACACGGAATTCCACCTCCTTGCCGCCTTGGATCTTGAGCTTGATCCTGCCGTCCTGGGGAAGCCTTCTCTCCGCGATGTCGAGCCTGGCCATGATCTTGAGGCGGGAAACCAGGGCGTTCTTGAGCCTGATGGGTGGTTTCATGGCCTCGATGAGCATGCCGTCCAGGCGGTATCTGATCCTCATGAACTTCTCATAGGGTTCGACATGGATGTCGCTGGCACCCTTCTTTATGGCATCCACAAGCGTCAGATTCACCAGTTTGATGACTGGGGCCTGGTCGGCCTCCTTCTCCAGGTCCCCCACCGCGAGGTCGTCTCCATCCATGGCCACCTCGATGGACCCGCCATCTTCTTCCATGCTGCTCAAGGCGTCATCCAGGGAGGCGCTCTGGTCGTAGAAGTGGTCTATGGCCCATTTCAGTGATTCTTCGGAGGTGACAAAGACATCGACAGAGTAACCGGTGAGGAATTTGAGGTCGTCCACGGCGAAGATGTTGGTGGGGTCCGTCATGGCGACCTTCAGGGTGGAGCCGTTCCTGTCAAAGGGGATGGCATGGTATTTCTGCACCACATTGATGGGAATGAGCTTGACGATCTCGGGGTCGGGATTCATGTTCCTGAGGATTATGGAAGGCAGCCGGTACTGCTTGCCGAGGAATTCGACGAGCTGCTCTTCACTGATATGGCCGAGCTTTACGAGCTGAGAACCCAGCCTGGTGCCTGACACCTTCTGGGCCTTCTGAGCCTCTAGAAGCTGTTCTGGTGTTATCAGTGCGTTTTTTACAAGCTGCTCGCCAATACGCTCGTTTGCCATCTCTCACCTACCTAATGACTATCGGCAGTTGAATTGCCCGACTTTAATCGCTGAAGCCCTGTGTTCAAGGGTGTAATTCCTTGACTCAATGCCAGGTTTCACCCTCTGGAACCCGGCTGATCCATGGGGCCGGATTCCTGAGCATGCTGCCCTATCCAGGGACGAAGAGATTCAATGGTGGGGTGATTGTCTCGATGAGGATCATTCCTCATCAGTGGTACCCTTTGTTGTCAAGCTCCCTTTTCTTGCCCTGACTCTGTTCAGGGATATCACGTCAGCCCCTTGGGTTTCCTGTTCCATCCGGGCTTTCGGCCGGCTGGATACCGGGATCTTGAGGGGCAGGATCTGAATGGGGACATCTTTCATGGTGAAGACGGCCCCCTGGAGGTATTCCTGCCTGAGGATCCAAGTCACCTCCTCGGCCGGGAAGCTCAGCAACAGGAGTTTCACCTGAAACCATCCAGGTTTGAGATCGGCCTGAATAGCCTCTATTCTGGCATAGACCGAGGGTCGGTTGTTGATGTGAATTGCAACCACGTCACCAATGGATCTCATGGGCATTGTCTATCATAAAGGATGCATCAGTTCCACGGGTGATTTGCCGTCTGAGGCTGAGGGGTGAATCTCCCTGGAGTTTCGATTGCTTGCTATTTCTAAAGGGATGGCCTAAACTTTTTCCTCCAGAAGGACGAAGGGAAGTGATAGATGGCCGAAGAGATCCTGTTCGTCGATGACGAAGAATATATTCTGGATATCGCCTCGCAGATCTTCGCCGAGCGCGGCCTGGAGATCCTTACCTCAAGCAGCCCCGCAGATGCCCTGGAAAAACTCAAGAGGCATGAGATTGCCGTTCTCGTATCTGATAACCACATGCCCGGCATGCGTGGCATCGATCTCCTGTCCAGGGTGAAGGTCATATCTCCGGATACGGTGAAGATCCTCATGACCGGGTTTGCAGACCTCGAGACCGCCCTGGAGGCGATCAACCGTGTGGAAGTCTACCGTTTTCTCGTCAAGCCATGGGAGAACTCACAGCTGGTGGCCATTGTAGAGGAGGCCCTGGAGAAATACCGGCTCGTGAAGTCCATACTCAGGGGAGATGAGAACACCATGCGTTCCCTGGTTCATGCCCTGGAGCTCAAGGACCCTTATACCAGGGGGCATTCAGAGCGTGTGGCGAACTATGCCATCATGATTGCCAGGAATATGGGTCTCAATGAGGAGGTCCTGGCTGCCATCCGGTATGGGAGTTGGCTGCATGACTGCGGGAAGATCGGTGTGTCCGAGAATATCCTCAACAATGAAGGCCCGCTGGATGACGCAGAGGTCCATGTTATCCGCAATCATCCCCTGTGGGGGGCAGATGTTGCCCGGAAGGGCCGCCTTTCCAGGTCCATTGTCAATATCATCCTCTCCCATCACGAACGGTATGATGGCAAGGGGTACCCCGCTGGACTCATCGGTGTTGAAATCCCCCTGGAGGCGAGGATCGTCAGTGTGGCGGACATCTATGATGCCCTGACCACCGAGCGGCCTTACCGCATGGCTTATACCTCGGAGCGTGCCCTGGAGATGCTCGATTCCATGAGGGGCAACGTGCTTGATCCGGCCCTGGTGGAGTATTTCTCATCGGCCATGAAAGAGA
Organism: Thermodesulfobacteriota bacterium; assembly: GCA_025454155.1. GTDB lineage: Bacteria > Desulfobacterota > Desulfomonilia > UBA1062 > UBA1062 > MWEI01. The sequence continues at coordinate 10,704 of JALOOZ010000004.1, read as the reverse complement.
TGTATGCCTAGATATGTTTCTCGGGGCAGCCGGGAAGCGCTGACATTCAAGACGGGTGAATGACCCCCGGGAGAAGGATCCCGGGGGTTTTTGGCGTCCCCAAGGGGATTTGAACCCCTGTCGCCGGCGTGAAAGGCCGGTGTCCTGGGCCTGACTAGACGATGGGGACATACAGTGAGCCAGGAGGGACTCGAACCCTCGACCACCGGATTAAAAGTCCGATGCTCTACCAACTGAGCTACTGGCTCAGTTCGAGAACCCCCTATGTCATGGTTGTGGAAAAATATCAAGGATAAAAACGCCTGCTCCGGCCTTGAAAAATCTTTTCAATAGTCGAGAATTTCATGCTGAATCGCCCAGAAGAGGGATGTTCTTGATTAGGGTTTTCCGGGAGGAAGAACTTGTGGTATAGACTGAGAACGCTATGATCTGGGTGTTGCTCTATATCCCTCTCGCCATCTATATGGGCTATGCATTCACCGCTCGTCTTGAGCCCTTATCCTGGGCCATTGTCTGTGCCGTGATCCTGGGCTTTTGCATCGTAGAGGGGATGATGGTCAGGAAGGACAGGAGCCGTTCACGAACAACCATTGCTATTCTTTGCCTCACCCTTGCATCGCTCCTAGGGGGCATGGTTTTCCGCTGAAGGGGTCCTGTCCAGTGGCGTGACCGAAGAGAAAAAGGTGGACTACAGGTCCTCGGCGTAGGAGTAATCGTAGATCTTGGAGACCCTGATGCCCTGGATGGAAAAATAGAACTCGTCGCCCTTCTCCACCCCGCTCACCTCGGCGACTCCCGACTCCTGGGCCTGGAATATCTTGGTGTTTCCAAAGTCGAATATGGGCAGGGCCTTGCTGGTATAGGTCCAAATGGTTCCGTCTTCAGCGATGGTGGAGATGATGTAATCTCCTTGTTTCAGCCACTTCTTCATACCCTGGAACTCGAACCTTCTGCTGTCCCTACACACACTGGCTTCTCTCTTCATTGCTGGCCCCTTCCTTGGTTCCTTGCTAGTATTTCTTATCGGATAGTCAGAGAGAAGGCTTAACGACTCTTCTTGCGAGAGGTTGGCTTTTGAGAGTCCTTGTAGAGCTTGTAGTCCATGCTGTCGACCAGGGCCATCCACGAGGCTTCGAGGATGTTGCTGGAGACGCCGACGGTATTCCAGTGGGCTTTCTTGTCTCCTGACTCGATGAGGACCCGGACCACCGACTCGGTCCCCTGTCGGGAAGATATGACACGTACTTTATAGTCCAGGAGCTGCACTTCCTCAATGCCCGGGTAGAACTTCTTCAGCGCCTTTCTCAAGGCCTGATCGAGGGCGTTGACCGGACCGTTTCCCAGTGCGGCGGTGTGTTCCACATTCCCGTCCACTTCGATCATGATGGTGGCCTCGGAGACCGGGTCGGTATCGTCGCTGCGCCGTTCAGTGTTGACCCGGAAGCCCTTGAGCTTGAAGGATCGCATATGCTCGCCCATGGCCTTCTTCATGAGCAGTTCCAGCGAGGCGTCGGCGCCTTCGAACTGGAACCCGCAGTCCTCCAGGTCCTTGATACTTTTCACGATCTCATTGGCTGTGGTGTCGTCCTTGGAGAGATCGAGGTTGAATTCCCGGGCCTTGTAGAGGATGTTGCTCCTGCCTGAATGCTCTGAAACGAGAACTCTCCGCTGGTTTCCCACATTGTCGGGGATGATGTGCTCATAGGTGCTGGGATCACCCATGACAGCACTCACATGGACTCCGCCTTTGTGCGCAAAGGCCGCCTCTCCCACATAGGGCTGGTGCTTGTTGTGGGAAAGATTTGCTATATCATCGAAAAACCTGGAGATATCGCTCAGCACGCGCATTTTTTCAGGGGCGATGGTCTCATAACCGAGCTTGAGGGTCAGGTTGGGGATGATGGAACAGAGATTCGCATTGCCGCACCTCTCTCCCACCCCGTTGATGGTGCCATGAATATGATCCACGCCTGACTGCACTGCACAGATCGTGTTGGCGACCGCCAGGTCGCCGTCATTGTGGCAGTGAATGCCCAGAGGAATGTGGAGGCTTTTCTTGAGGATTTCCACGATATCCTTCACCTCCGAGGGTATCGCTCCTCCATTGGTGTCACACAGGACAACCCTGTCGGCGCCCCCGTCGGCCGCAGCCTGGAGGGCGGAGAGGGCATAGCCCCTGTTGGCCTTGAACCCGTCGAAGAAATGCTCTGCGTCGAACAGCACCGTGGGGAGAATACCCTTCATATAGGCTATGGTCTCCCTAATCATCCGCAGGTTTTCATCGAGGGTGCAGCCGAGGCCGCCTTCGCCTCTGACATGGGCATCCCATGACTTGCCGAAGATGGTCACACCATCTGGTTTTGCGTTGATGATGCATTTGAGGAGACGGTCGTTCTCCGGGTTTGCCCCAGGCCTGCAGGTACTGCCGAAGGCCATGATCCTCGCGCCCCTGCTCTTCAGCGGCTTGATCTTCCCGAACAGTCGATCATCCTTGGGATTGGCACCCGGCCAGCCGGCTTCTATGTAGTGCACGCCGAGCTGATCGAGCCTGGTGATGATGGAGAGCTTGTCATCCAGAGAAAGGCTGATGTCCTCAGACTGGGCCCCATCACGCAGTGTTGTGTCGTAGATCTCGATCCTTCTCAAACCGCAGCCCCCGGCTTGTCGAGTTCAAAAGCCTCGTGCAGTACACGGACCCCGAGTTCGATGAACTTCTCGTCAATAACGCACGAGACCTTGATCTCCGAGGTGGAGATCATCTGTATGTTGATGCCTACCTTGGAAAGGGATGCGAACATCTTGGATGCCACCCCGGCATGTGACCTCATGCCGACACCTACGATGGAGAGTTTCGCTATGGAGGGATCTCCCACGACATCGCGGCAACCGATCTCGCCTGCTATCTGCTTCACGATGGTCAGGGCCTTGTCGAAATCGGTCTTGGTCACCGTGAAGCTGAGGTCTGCGAGCTTCCCGTCCGTCGAAACGTTCTGGATGATCATGTCAACATTGATGTTCTTTTCCGACAGGGGGGTAAAGATCCTCGCCGCAACCCCCGGTTTGTCCTGAACGCCGAGTATGGTTATCTTTGCCTCGTTCTTGTCGTAGGTGATTCCAGATACGACTTCCTTTTCCATATCACTATCCTCCTGGGTGGTAAGGGTTCCGCCTTCATCGGTGAAGGTGCTTTTCACCAGTATGGGGACATTGAATTTTTTAGCGAACTCCACGGAGCGCGTCTGCAAAACCTTTGCTCCGAGAGAGGCCATTTCCAGCATTTCATCGTAGGAGATCTTTTTAAGCCGTCTCGCCTTGTCGCAGATATTGGGATCGCAGGTATAGACGCCGTCGACATCGGTGTATATCTCACACAGCTCGGCCCCGAGGACTGCCGCCAGGGCCACGGCAGAGGTGTCGGACCCGCCTCTCCCGAGGGTGGTGATTTCCATATCATCCGTAATGCCCTGAAAGCCCGCCACAACGACGACTTCTTTCGCAGCAAATGCCTTTTTCAGGGTCTTGGTATCTATATCGACGATTCTGGCCTTCATGAAGGTATCGTCGGTTCTGATGCCGATCTGGAATCCTAGAAGCGACCTGGCAGGGACCCCCAGGTCCTTCAATGCCATGGCGAGCAGGGCGACGCTCACCTGTTCACCGGTGGATACGATGACGTCCATCTCTCTCGGGTCAGGGGCGGGTGAAAGCTCCTTGGCGAGCCTGATGAGCTTATCCGTCTCTCCCGACATGGCCGATACCACGACCGCCACATCGTGACCTTCGTGGTAGCGCTTGGCAACCTTGTTCGCAACGAACTTGATTTTTTCTAAGGAGCCGACGGATGTTCCGCCATACTTCTGTACAATGATCCCCATATCGATCCACCTCTCGTCGAAGTTGTATGTTTGCGGTGAAAAGTGCCTATCCTGGTTCCCATGGAAAGGGCCTGTGAAGGGACTGAATCATCTGGACAGAGCTTCAATCCCGGGGAAACCGGTGGAGATGAGGATATTCCGGGAATACTCCCCTGCATGACTGATGGCAATATCCACCGTTGGGCCCTGGAAAAAGCCGCCCGCACGCTCAGCCCATTCGACAATCAGGACGTGATCCCTGTCCATGTAGTCTTCCAACCCGAGATGGGCTATCTCTTCAGAGTCTAGCCTATAGAGATCTATGTGAATTATGTCAAGCCTCGCGTTGTAGATGTTCACCAGGGTGAAACTGGGGCTGACGACCTTGGTTTCGGAATCCGGTCCCATGCCCTGGACGATGCCCCTGGTGAGCAGAGTCTTTCCCGCACCCAGCTCGCCGCTCAAGAGGATGATCTCACCCCCGGAGAGCAACGAGCCGATCCGTGCACCCAGCGCGAGGGTCTCTTCCGGGGAGTTGGTCGTATATTCATACTTCATGCCGACTCCAGAATGACCACAGCCACTGCACAGCCCCTGTCGTGAGAGATACTCAGATGGGACCGGCCGATGCCCAGCTGACCGGCTCTGGAATGGGCCTTCCCTGTGAAGTGCAGCCGCGGGTTTGCGCCGGCAGTACTCACAAGGATCTCCTTGAATGCGATCCCCGAGGATCTCCCGGCGGAAAGGGCCTTGAAGGCTGCCTCTTTGGCTGCAAACCTCCCGGCAATGCATGCGGCGACATCATGGCGGCCCAGACAGGTCTCGATCTCCCCCGGGGTGCATATGCGCTGCAGGAAGCGCATGCCGTGCCTTTGCAGAAGAGCTTCTATGCGGGCTATGTCAACGATGTCGATCCCGATGCCTGCGATCATGGCGCCCCCAAGAGAGAACGAACCATGGTTCTCACCCTTCTGGCATGCCGGCAGTCATGCACGCGTACGAGATCTACCCCCTTCATGACCGCCCAGGAGGTGACTGCATCCGTGCCTTCTTCCCGCTGATCCGGCTCTTCATCCAAGATCTTTCCGATGAACGTCTTCCTTGAATGCCCTATCAGGACGGGGACCTGGAGAGATCTGAATTCCGAGGCATGCCGCAGGATCTCCAGGTTTCCCTGGACATCCTTGCCGAATCCTATGCCCGGATCCGCTATGATCGAGTCGGCGGAGATCCCTGCCTCCATGCATGCACAGATCCTCTCGTCGAGGAAGGCATAGATCTCGGAAATGATGTCCTGGTAACAGGTATCCGACTGCATGGTCCCGGGCGTCCCCCGCATATGCATGAGGACCACGGTACAGCCGCTCTCCCTCACAAGGCCTGTCATTGCGGCGTCTCCCCGGAGCGCCGTGATGTCATTGATGATGCAGGCCCCAGCCTTCAGGGCCGCCTCGGCCACGACAGCCTTCGATGTATCAATGCTGATGGGGATGTCCACCGTCTTCGACAGCTGCTCGATGACGGGTATCACCCTGAGGATCTCTTCCTCAGGCGACACTCCCGGGGCACCCGGACGTGTCGATTCGCCTCCTATGTCGAGGATCTCGGCGCCCTGCCCGACCATCTCAAGGGCTCGGGCCAGAGCGTCATCGGGACGCAGGTATCGGCCGCCGTCGGAGAAGGAGTCCGGGGTCACGTTCAGGATGCCCATGATGACCGGAAGTTCAGGCCATGATGCATGGTTGCCGCACAAGGACAGCTCCAGAGGGCCTTCTTCAGAGAACACCTGCATTTGGATGCAGTCGGCCAGGGACTCCAGGCCGGGCTGAAGCCTCAGTTTCTCCACAAGGAGGCGGAAATGCCGGAGATCTCCCATGACGAGACAGTCGGATGTGTCGACTTTCCCAGAGATGACATGACTGTGGACGGCCACATCCCCGCCGATGGACAGCATGCTCTGCTTGAGGATATTGGCGGCATAGAGCCTGATACCCTTCACCAGGAGGTTCCTGTGGGTGAGTTTGGGGGTGAGGTAGGGAAGGGAAGCAGGATCGACGCCGCATCCGAGCAGGCTGCGCTGGTCCGCATCGGAGAGCAGCCTAGCTTGCGGCAGTCCCTTCCCCAACGATCTTATCGATCTCCGAGCCATCGAGGACCTCTTTTTCCAGAAGGGTTTGGGCGATCCGGTGAAGCGTATCCAGATTACCTTCGACGATCGAACGTGTCTTGGCATAACAGTCCATGACGATGGTTTTCACCTCCTCGTCGATCTTCTGGGCTGTCAGCTCGCTGTAGTCGACCCGCTTGGAGATCTCCCTTCCCAAGAACATCTCTTGCTCGATCTTCCCAAAGCTCAAAGGCCCCAGGTTGCTCATACCCCACTCGGTGACCATGTGTCGGGCCATATCGGTGGCCCGTTCTATATCATTTCCCGCCCCGGTTGTAAGGCCTCCGAGGACCAGTTCCTCTGCCACCCGCCCGCCCATGAGTACGGAGATGGTGGCAAGGAGGAAATCCTTGCTGTAGGTGTGCCGGTCATCCAGGGGAAGCTGCTGGGTAATTCCCATGGCCCGGCCTCTCGGGATGATGCTCACCTTGTACACCGGGTCTGCGTTGGGGAGCTTCTTGGCCATCAGGGCATGGCCCGCCTCATGGTAGGCGGTCGCCTTCTTCTCGTCTTCAGAGATGACCATGCTCTTGCGCTCCACACCCATGAGGACCTTATCCTTGGCCTGCTCCATATCCTCCATGAACACCTTGGTGCGTTTCTTCCGGGCGGCCAGGAGAGCTGCTTCGTTCACCAGGTTGGAGAGGTCGGCTCCGGAAAAGCCAGGCGTTGCCTTGGCAAGCGTGGCCATGTTGATGTCGTCGGCCAGGGGTATGTTACGGCTGTGCACCTTGAGGATACCCTCCCTGCCCTTCACATCCGGACTGGCCACCACCACCTGCCGGTCGAACCTTCCAGGCCTGAGTAGTGCAGGGTCAAGCACGTCCGGACGGTTGGTGGCTGCCATGAGGATGACGCCCTCATTGGATTCGAAACCGTCCATTTCCACCAGGAGCTGGTTCAGCGTCTGCTCACGTTCGTCATGCCCACCGCCAAGGCCGGCACCGCGGTGTCTTCCCACGGCATCTATCTCATCGATGAAGATGATGCACGGGGCATGCTGCTTGCCCTGGGCGAAAAGGTCTCTTACACGGGAGGCTCCGACACCGACGAACATCTCAACAAAATCCGATCCGGACATGCTGAAAAAGGGCACGCCCGCCTCTCCTGCCACTGCCTTTGCGAGGAGGGTCTTTCCTGTGCCGGGAGGCCCCAGCAGGAGGACACCCTTGGGTATCCGCCCACCCAGGGAAGTGAACCGCTTGGGTTCCTTGAGAAACTCAATGATCTCTTCCAGTTCTTGTTTCGCCTCATCGACACCAGCAACATCGGCAAAGGTGACCTTCATCTTGTCCTGGGTCATGAGCCGGGCCTTGCTCCGCCCGAAGCTCATGGCCTTGGTCCCGCCGCTCTGCATCTGTCTCATGAACAGGATCCAGACACCGATGAGAAGCAGCATGGGGATCCATGATATGAGAGCGGAGAGATACCAGGGGGACTCATCCTTGGGCCTGGCGGTTATGGAAACGTTCTTCGCGGTGAGTCTTTCCACCAGCCTGGGGTCCTCCGGGGTATAGGTGCTGAAGGGTTTCCCGTTGGTCAGGATCCCCTTGATGTCGCTGCCCTGAATGGTGACCTCTTTTATCTGGCCTTTGTCCAGGACCTGGAGAAATTCGCTGAAAGACAGCGCCGAGGACTGCTTTGCAGGCTGGCTGTTGAAGAGGTGAAAGAGCATCACCCCGATAAGCGCTATGACGACCCAGAGCGCTACCGTTTTCATCATGCTGGTATTTGCATTCATGAAATGCTCACTGTTGTATGCCGGCCTTTGTCTCCGGATGTATCGCCTGGGATGCGAGCATTGTCTTCGCGATCTCTTTGTAATTTTCTGACACGGCACTCAGAACCTGTTTTGCATCAGGCTCCTTCCCCTGAGATATCAGGATAGATGCCTTCAGGAGCAGGGCCTGGTCCTTGAGGTCCTGGGACGCCGAATCGATGCAGGCATCCAGCAGGGGCAGGGCCTTCAACGGTTCTTTCTGGTTGATATGGGTGCTGGCGATGATCAGTGCAGCCTGCCAGTGGAAGGTGTCCTTGCGGCTCCAGCCGTTGATGAAATCCTCTGCGTAGGACAGCGCCTTCGGATAATCTCCCTGACCATATGACATGCGGGCAAGTCTCAATTTCGCGAGCTTACCTGCCTTGGTGCCTGAAAAATCCTGGGAGACCTTGATCGTCATCTGGGGATTGTCAGCGGCCTTGAGATAGGCATTCATCCCGCTGGAATCTCGGGAGGTCTTCCAGTAGTAGAGCCCGTATCCACCAGTGAGTATGCTGATGACGACGACTGCACCGAGGATGAATTGAGCCGGGTGCTCCCGAAGCCATACAAGGGCGCTGCCGGTGGTCGTGACGAACTCGTCGGGCCCGTTGAGCAGTTCTTTGCGTGTCACTCGTGCCATGGGATATGTAAACCTCCTGATCGATAGATCACATATAGTAACTCTGAGATGCTTCTGTCAATTAAGTATTCTCCCTGGCACTACTGGAACATTTGTATGGCGAGCATGAATGAAGTCCCCGCACAGGGTGCGGGGACTTCATCTCTTCAGTCTGAAAGGAAGGGTCTACTGAAGGGCGACGGGCTCCAGGATCTGAGGTGTGATGAAGATCAGGAGCTCCTTCTTGGTCTTTTCTTTCGTGGTCCCCTTGAAGAGATATCCTATGACGGGAAGATCGCCCAGCCATGGGACCTTGGAGACATTGTCCCGATCCTCTTCCTCGATGATGCCGCCGATGACGCTTGTCTCGCCGTTCTTTACGAGCACCTCGGTGACCGCCTCGCGGGCGGCGATGGAAGGATCGCCCAACTGGTTGGTGATGGACCCCAGCGAGTTGCGCTTCACATTGACTTCCATGTTCACGCTCCCGTCAAAGGCTATCCTGGGTGTCACCTCCAGCACCAGGTCGATGTCCTTCAGCTCCGTGGACAGCTGGCCCTCGTCGTCGCGGACGATGTACGGATACTTTTCACCCTGGCGGATGGTCGCCTTCTTGTTGTCCAGGGTGACGATCTTGGGCCTGGACAGGACATTCACGCTGCCCGTGGTCTCGCCGATATCGAGCCTCAGGTCGAGGGCCACCGCGGTACTGCCCAGCCTGCCTACGGAAACGCCGAACCCGGCGGCTTGGTTGGTGGGGAAATTCACGGCCATGGATGGCGTGGGCACCAGGGTTGAGGTCCAACTCGGGGGACCGCCCGGGATTACCGCCGTGTCGAAGGGGTTCACTGTCGGGCCGGTGTTGACACCAGAGAGACCGAAGAGGTACTTGCCCGATTGATTCCTGGTCATGCCGCCCCATGTGACGCCCAGGCCTCTGGTGAAGGAGGTGTCCGCCTGGACGATCCGGGCCGAGATGAGAACTTGCGGGGTCGGCTTGTCCAATCTCTTCACCATGGCGTTGATCTCATCCACGCTCTTGCGGATATCCTTGACGATGAGTACGTTCGTCCTGTTCTCCGCAGTGATGTTGCCACGCTCGGAGAGCAGGCCCACTTCCTTGCCCTTGATGGTACCGGAGACTTCGGAGGCCTTGGCAAAGTTCACGGGGATCACCGAGGTGACCAGGGGTTCAAGCTGCTCCTGGGTCTTCTTGGATGCGAGCTGGCGTTCCTGGGCCTGCTTGATCTTGTCAGCCGGTGCGATGCGGACCACGTTGCCGATCGCCATCTTGTCGAGGTCTTTGCTCTCCAGAACGACATCCAGGGCCTGGTCCCAGGGGACATCCTTGAGCCGTATGGTGACGGTCCCTTTTACCTCGTCTGAGGTCACGATGTTCAGGCCGCTCACATCGGCTATGATCCTCAGGATGTTGTGAATATCCGCATTCTGGAAGTCCAGGGTTATGCGCTCGCCCTTGTATTTCGGGGAGAGATCGGTGTTGATGATGGTGCTCTGAATCGTGGGTTCAGGAGAAACCCCTTTGATGTAGGGTTTACCCGGGGATCTTGCCGTAGTGGATGCCACCACCGGGGCTTCATCGGGTGCAACGGACGTGGCAGGCTGTACCTTGTCCTTGAGCCCAGCCGGAATGTCGAAGTCCATGATGAGGAGCTTATTGTCCTGGGATACAAAGTAGGGGGTCATCTCCTTCATGGTGATATCAAAGACCACATCCCCCTTGTCCTGTCTGGGGAGGATCTGTTCAATGGCTGTCGCAAATTCGGAGGTGATGAACGGCCGTGCGAGGTGGCTCGGGATAGTGGACTTGTTGATGCGCAACACCACGCTGTTGCCTTGCCTGTTCACGTCGTAAGTTGCCTGACCGTCGAGTCCGATCTGGATCCTGGACTTGTTTTCCACATTCATGAAGTCTACGCTCTTGATGCTCAACCCATGTGCGGCTGGCGGCAGGACCAGTAAGCCGATTATGATTATGAATACTAGGATGGTATTTTTCTTCATAACTACTTTACCCCCTCTTCCTTCCTGAGCGCCAAAACAACTTCTCGAGTACTCACGCGACCCATGTAGTCTTTAAAGTGCTGTTTCACGGTGACAGAATCCTTTTCGATCTTGGTGATGATCCCATTGTTTTCTCCCACCAGCGTACCCTCTGTGATGATGTATCCCATCCCGGAAGAGTCCTGTATCAAGGCCCTTCTCTGTTTGCCGAGGATGACCCCCACGAGGTATACCTGGGATATGGACAACCTCTGGAGAGGATCGACCCCCTTCCCAA
>JALOOZ010000239.1 GCA_025454155.1 Thermodesulfobacteriota bacterium | reverse complement strand
CACCCGGCGGATCGGGCTCAGAGGGATGGTGTTTCCTGCGCGTCGTACACAGGGGCCTCCGGCGCTTCGAAAAAAGGCCACATCAGTGCGCCCATATGTCAAGCCACCCGTTCACCTGGAGGCTGGCGTCCGCAATAAAGAAATCGCACATGGTGGTGCTCCCTGTGCTGTGCAGCGAGGGTGTCCGGTCGAGCTTCACCGCTGCGCTGAGGGTGTCGAGTTCCAGGCGGCAGCCGGTGAAATTGAACCTCACCAGGGTGGTGGGGCCGTCGAAGTCTGCATAGCGGCCTTCCGTCACGGTGACCACGTCGAGGTCCACCTGGCCGTTCAGGAGCAGGTTGCTGATCCTGGCGTTGCTGAACCCCACCCAGCCGGCACCCGTTCCGTTCCCGATCCATGCGTTCGTCGTCCCTGCCCCGAGGCCGTCCCTGTCGCCGAAGGACAGCTCCCCCATGTTCCACTGGTCGATGCCGACATCCAGGGTGAAGGTGATGCCTGAGCTTCCCGTTCCCCGGCTGTTGGAGATGTCCACAGAGCTCAGGGGGTTGATGTACACTTCCAGGCCCCCGATATGCACGGCCAGGAGGTCCTGGTTGAGGGCGCCGGTAAAACCGGAATGAGGCGCCAGGCTGAAGGTGGCATCGATGCTGTCGGCGGATATCTCATACGCGCCGATGCCCAGCCGGACGTAGGTTTCGCCGGCATCGTGGTCGCCGCCGGTGGCAACGTCGATGGTGAAGGGCTTCCACATGGTTGCCGCGTCATACCCGCCATAGGTGTCATCGGAGCGGGACTGTATGGCCAGGCTGGACACGGTGAAATCCCTGATGCCGAAGTAGCCGCCGTCCGTGGAGCTCCCCCAGGAGGAGGGGCTGTACGGGCCGGGGTTGATGCCGTCGCTGTCTCCCCATGCCAGGGTGTCCATGGACAGGTTCATGACGATGTCAGGGTTGATGTTCACCCCTGCCTGACCCGTGACCGAGGAGAGCTCGATGTCGCTGAGCGGGATCATGGCCTGTGCCGAAAGGGGCAGGAAGAGCAGGGCAAGTGTTGTCAGCATTCGTCTCCACATAGCAACAAACCTCCTGAAATCGCGGGAAGCACTGTGGCTGCAATCCCTGATGAATCTCGTACGTACGGGTATAAATCAATATCTGTGCCAGTATAACCATTTGAATTGTTTGGGAGACAGGTGTCTGGAAGGTACTGCAAGGGAAAATTTGGTACTACAAAGATTCCCAACATGTTCCATAGTCCCTGATTCCTGCAGGAAAGTTACTATATTGTGAAAATGCAGTAATTGTAATTATCCTCTCTAATCCGGCTGGGTACGGTTAGAGAGCTGAGGAGGCCGTGAAGGGCAACCTTGTGGCCGTCACAGGAGTGCAAGGCTGTCCGAGACGGCCATGCCGGCCAGGGTGGGTCGGATGAAGCCCCCCTGAATCTCAAGGAGGCCCTGACCTGCAAGCTCCTCGATAAATGGACCCCGTTCCTTTATCAGGTCGATGCCGTATCTGCTGTGATATCGGTCAAGGTCGATGCCCTGCGTGGTGCGCAGGCCAAGGAACAGGGCTTCCATGGCCAGTTGGTCCGTCGTGAGCTCTTCCCGTCCCGCAACAGGCCGTCTCCCGTGTTCGAGGTCGTCCAGGTAGTCGCTGAGGGAGCCGTGATTCCACCAGCGGCTGGCCATCATGAACGAGTGAGCCGAGGGGCCGAGGCCCAGGTAGGGGGTGTGGTCCCAGTACTTCCGGTTGTGCCGCGAAGCCCTGCCCATGCCCCTGGCGAAGTTCGAGATCTCATAATGCGTGTACCCTGCGCCCTGGAGGAACTCGGAGGTCTTCACGAAGAAAGCGCGTTCCTCGTCCTCGGTGTGCAGGTTGCATCCGCTCCTGCCGCACCTCAGCCCGAGGGGTGTCCCGGGCTTGATCTCCAGGCCGTAGCACGAGAGGTGTTCCGGTTCGAGCCGAACGGCCTGAACGAGAGTCCTCTCCCATGCTTCGATGGGCTGATCCGGCAGGCCGTAGATAAGGTCGATGCTGATGTTTTCGAAGCCCGCACTGCGGGCGTCGTCAACGCTATCCATGGCCTGGCGGGCCGTATGCCTGCGGCCGAGGAAGGCCAGCTCTCCGTCGTCAAGGGACTGGACGCCCATGGAGAGCCTGTTGACGCCTGTTGCCCGCAGGGTCGAGAGCTCCGTGAGCCCCCAGTCGGCAGGGTTCACCTCAATGGTGATCTCGGCGTCTGCGGGAATGACGAATGTGCGGCAGACCCCGTGCAGGATGGCTTCCACCTGGCCCATGGCGAGCAGTGATGGGGTTCCCCCTCCGAGATAGATCGTGTCGAAGGATGGGAAAATCTCCCGGTATGCCTCGATCTCTCTTGGCAGTGCCCGGATATACGCGGGGATCAGGGAGGTGTCGGTGAAGGAGACGAAGTCACAGTACGTGCACCTGGTGGCGCAGAACGGAATATGGATGTAGAGGCCGGGCAGGGGTGTTTCGACGTCCTTCATGAGTCCGTGTCGGACTTCAGCACTGCCAGGAAGGCGCTCTGGGGGATGCTCACCGAGCCCACCATCTTCATCCTTTTCTTGCCCTTCTTCTGCTTTTCCAGCAGCTTGCGCTTCCTCGTGATGTCGCCGCCGTAGCACTTGGCCGTCACGTCCTTGCGGAAAGCCGATATGGTGGACCGGGAGATGATCTCTCCCCCGATGGCGCCCTGGATGGCGATCTTGTACATCTGCCGGGGGATCTCGTCCTTCAGGCGCTCGCAGGCCTGGACGCCCCTGGCCCTGGCCCGGTCGCGGTGCACGATCTGGGACAGGGCGTCCACCTTCTCGCCGTTCACGAGGATGTCCAGCAGGACCAGGCTGCTCTCGCGGTAGTCGATGAGGTCGTAGTCGAAGGAGCCGTAGCCCTGGGTCATGGACTTGAAACGGTCGTAGAAATCGAAGATCACTTCCGAGAGCGGCATCTCGTA
>JALOOZ010000238.1 GCA_025454155.1 Thermodesulfobacteriota bacterium | reverse complement strand
AGCTCCTGCTCCCCGGACAGCTCCACGATGGCCGCACGCACGTCGGCCATGAGGCGGTCCCGCTCCTCGACGCCGTACTGCGCGGCGTCGATGGGTGCGCCGACATGCACCTGCACTGAGCGGCCCAGGTGGAGGTCCGAGCTCTCAGGCCTGTGAATGGCCTCCGAGCCCCTGATCCCCACCGGGATGATGACGGCGCCGATCTGCAGGGCCAGCATGAACCCGCCCTTCTTGAACTCGCCCAGCCTCCCGGTGCGCGTCCTGGTGCCCTCGGGGGCCACCCACAGGACGATGCCGTCCTCCATCATCCTGCGCGCCTCCTCCATGTCCTTCAGGGCCTGGTCGTGGTTTTTGCGATCGATGGAGATGAACTCCGCCGCCTTCATGCCCCTGCCCCACACGGGGATCCTGAAGAGCTCCTTCTTGGTGAGCATGCGGATGCTGCCCGGCAGGGAGACATAGATGAGCGGGATGTCGTAGTGGCTCCGGTGGTTGGACATGATGATGTGGGGCCTGCCCCTGGTGACGGTGACCTTGTGGGGGTTGCCGACCTGCCAGGTGGCCTTCACCGCCCGGAGCAGGAGCGTGGACCACCAGCGCAGGACATTGTCGGCGTGCTCCCGGTTATAGGTTTTGGTGAGCCTCAGGTACAGCACGTAGAAGGATATGCCCAGCGTGGAGCCCACGGTGACGGCCATGATACGCAGCTTCTGAAGGAATGACGCCTTCATCGCCTGTTGCCTCCTCTCTGCATACATCTCACCGCAGCTATGTGTCCTGCCTGTTCGCCCTGAGGCGCCGCTGCACGAACTCGTGCTCCTTCTTCAGGTGGTCCACCAGGTCGCTGAACTTCCAGGCGACGTTCTCGCGGGTGACCATGGCATATATGGGCTGCGGCACCTCCCTGGTCTTGGCCCCCTTCATGACCTTCTGGATGAACTCCGCCGGGACGTTGAAGAAGAGCAGCACCTTCTCGTCCGGGACGAGCTCCTCGCCGTCCTCTTTTTCCGAGAACAGGATCTCGTGGAGAGTCAGGTGGCCGTGCCGGGGCTCGATGACGAGGCTCTGCGGCGGCGAAAACTCCTGGAGGAACTCGTCGAAGAGCAGCAGCTCCTCGGGGGTGAACCCCCAGTAGTAGATCCTCGGGCTCGTGTCCATGATGGTGTCTCCTCGGTATGATGCCCCTTTTCTACCATAGATGGCCCAGGGAGCGAACCAGGGAAATCTGCGTCGGGGTTCAGGATGTTTGATCCAGGTAGCGGAAAACCACAACATCGACTGCGCCTTCACCCTTTCCTCGTTGACCACCTCCATGACTTCGGCTATATTGCATTTGAATTGCAATATAGCCGATAAGGGAGTGTGCCATGTACTGCCGTCGCACACTGGAGTCATTCATAGTCCCTGCTGGGAAACAGTTCCCTGTGCTTCTCGTGACCGGGGCCCGGCAGGTGGGCAAGACCACGTTTCTGAGGCATGCAGCCGGGGACGCACGGACCTATGTCACCCTGGACGACCCCCTGGCTCTTGACCTCGCCGTGAGGGACCCTGCCCTCTTCCTCCAGAGGTTTCCGCCTCCGGTCCTCATCGACGAGATCCAGTATGCCCCCGGGCTGCTGCCCCATATCAAGATGGCCGTCGACAGCTCGGAAACGCCGGGGCAGTTCTGGCTCACGGGGTCCCAGCATTTCCACCTCATGAAGGGCATATCCGAATCCCTGGCGGGCCGTGTGGGCATCCTTCAGCTTCTGGGGCTCTCGAGGAGGGAACTGGTCAAACGGCATGAAGAGTCACGTCCCTTTCTCCCCACCCCCTCGATCATCGAGGACATGACAGCCGGAATGGTTGGACTCACGCTGAAGGAACTCTACCGAATCATCTGGCGTGGTTCTTTTCCCGCTGTTGCCCTGCACGATGAGATGGACCGGGATCTCTTCTACAGGTCCTATGTACAGACCTACCTGCAGCGCGATGTGCGTGACCTGGCCAAGGTTGGCGACGAGATGGCCTTCCTGCGGTTTCTGCGTGCGTCTGCGGCCCGCAGCGGGCTGCTGCTGAACCTTGCAGAACTGGCCAGGGATGCGGGCGTTGCCTTCAATACGGCCAAGAGCTGGCTTTCCATCCTGCAGGCATCGGGAATCGTCCATCTCCTGGAGCCGTTCTCCGCGAACATCACGAAACGCCTTGTCAAGACGCCGAAGCTCTATTTCCTCGATACCGGTCTCTGTGCATATCTCACCGAATGGTCGAGCCCTGAGACGTTGGAAGCAGGAGCCATGTCCGGGGCCATACTGGAGACATGGATCATATCCGAGCTGCTGAAGGGATACTGGCACAACGGCCGCAGCGCACCATTCTATTACTATCGTGACAGGGACGGAAAGGAGGTCGACCTCCTCATCGTCCAGGATGGAACGGTTTACCCCGTCGAATGCAAGAAGACCGCATCGCCACGGATGGACGACATCCGTCATTTCAAGACGCTGAACAGGCTTGGTATGCCCGTCGGACCGGGAGGCATCATCTGTATGGTGGATCGCAGTCTGCCGTTGACACGGGACGTGCACACCATTCCCGTCGCGGCGCTCTGACGTGTTGGAAGAGAAAGGAACGTCCCTGCATGGAATCTCTGCACCATGATTGAGATTCATGTGTCACGAGGACAGGCCCCCTCCCCGGGTTAGGATATGGGGAGGGATCTTGTGGAGAGTGGGGTCTTTCAGTGTTCCCGATACGCTTTACTGCTGCTAATCCAGCCTGAACTCGCCCGTGTCGATCCACTCATTCTTGAGCAGAATCCACCAGCCCTCGGCCTGGCTGGTCTTGACCGCCTTGAGAACATCCTCCCGCGACACGCCGGACGGATCGAAGCGGATGTACTGGAGGGCCTGGGAGTTCTGCGCAAAGAAATGGAATACATCGACTCCGACCCCAATTTCCCCCCCCAATGTCCCCCCAGGGATGGATATTGATCCCCGGACTGGACG
>JALOOZ010000080.1 GCA_025454155.1 Thermodesulfobacteriota bacterium | reverse complement strand
TCCTGTTCGAACGAATCTAAAAAACTATATGATCGAAAGGATAACGTCAACGTGTTGATTCTTTCAGAAAGGATGTTATTATGTATGTTCATTATCAATATCCGACATCTCTTCTTGACAGAAAGAGAGTGAATTACTATTGAAACAGGAATAGTTATCAATAAAGGAGGATTATGTATGCCATCGAGACTCGAAGTTTACAAGTGTGAAGTTTGCGGGAATATCGTTGAGGTGCTCCATGAGGGTAAGGGAGAACTTGTATGCTGCGGCCAGCCCATGAAGCTCTATAAGGAGAACACCGTCGATGCTGCCAAGGAGAAGCATGTCCCGGTCATCGAGAAGACCGCCAAAGGTTACATGATCAAGGTAGGTAGCGTTGCTCACCCCATGGAGGAGAAGCATTATATTGAGTGGATCGAAGTCATTGCGGACGGCGTCGTCTACCGGAAGTACCTGAAGCCGGGAGATGCACCAGAAGCGGAATTCTGCCTAGAGGCGAAACAGGTGTCTGCAAGAGAGTACTGCAATCTTCACGGACTCTGGAAAGCTTAAGATCGAGAGGGAACATCCCATGATCAGTAAAAAGATGGAAACGGCCCTGAATACGCAGATCAATGCTGAGCTGTATTCAGCATACCTGTACCTGTCCATGAATTCTCATTTCAACTCCGTAAACCTGCAGGGATTCGCCAACTGGATGAGAGTCCAGGCCCTCGAAGAGATGACGCATGCCGACAAGCTCTACAAGTACGTGGCTGACCGTGGAGGCCGGGTCGTGCTCGATGCAATTGACAAGCCTCCAGCCAACTGGGGCTCTCCTTTGGCCGTTTTCGATGACGTTTACAAACATGAGCTCAAAGTAACCTCCCTCATTCACGCGCTTGTGGACCTTGCCATCGAGGAGAGGGACCATGCATCCAACACCATGCTCCAGTGGTTCGTGAACGAGCAGGTAGAGGAAGAGGCGAATGCGGATGCACTTGTGCAGCAGCTAAAGCTCATGGGGGACAACGGTTATGGCATCCTGATGCTCGATCGCGAACTTGCCAAGAGGGTCTTCACTCCTCCGGTTCAGGCCCAGGAATAAAAGTAAGGAAAAAGGGCAGGGGAATGACCCCCTACCCAAGAGAATGCCCCAACGCGCATCGAGGGATGCTCTAGCTGCTGTATGTCTGTAAGCAATTGACATCCTTTAGGGGTTTATGGGACACTCTTCAGCAAGGGGGGCATGAGAATAGAACGCAAACATTCCCGGACCTTTCCTCTTGAACACAATAAATAAAGGAGAAGACAGTGTCAGGCGTTTATAAACCTATTCGTATAAGCGAAAAGGTATACTGGGTGGGGGCCATCGACTGGACTATCCGGGACTTTCATGGATACACGACCAAGCGTGGCAGCACGTACAATGCGTATCTTGTCCTCGCGGAAAAGGTAACCCTCATCGATACGGTCAAGGCCCCCTTCAAAGAAGAGATGATGGAGCGGATTTCGGCACTCGTCGATCCCAAGGAGATCGATTACGTCATCTCAAACCATTCCGAGATGGATCATTCTGGCTGTCTTGCAGATGTCATCCGAGAGGTGGAGCCCGAGATGGTGTTCGCCTCCGTAATGGGTGCCAAGGCCTTGAAGGAGCATCTCTCCATAGAGGATGAGATCAACCCCGTCAAAGACGGAGAGAAGCTCAGCCTGGGGAACATGAATATCACCTTCATGGAGACCCGCATGCTACACTGGCCGGACAGCATGTTCAGTTATCTCCACGAAGAGAAGCTCCTGTTCTCCCAGGATGCCTTCGGCATGCACCTGGCAAGCGATGAGCGCTTTGCCGATGAGGTCAGGCAGGATATTATCGAGTATGAGGCGGCAACCTACTATGCCAACATCCTGCTTCCCTATTCTCAGCTCGTCCTGAAGCTCCTGGAAAAGGTTGCTGCATCGGGGCTGGACATACGTATCGTTGCACCCGACCATGGCCCTGTTTGGAGGAAAGATCTCCCATGGATCCTCGGCTTGTACAGGAACTGGGCAGAACAGAAACCCACAAAAAAGGCCGTGGTTCTGTATCATACCATGTGGCACAGCACCGAGTACATGGCGAGGGCCATAGAAGAGGGGCTTCTTGCAGGTGGCGCCCGGGTGAAGGTCATGTCGATGGAATCGTTCCACCGCAGCGATGTCGCCTTTGAGGTCCTCTCCGCAGGTGCCCTGATCGCTGGTTCTCCGACCCTGAACAACAATATGCTCCCCGCCATGGCTGATGTGCTCACCTACCTCAAGGGCTTGCGACCGATCAACCTCATAGGAGCGGCTTTCGGTTCCTATGGATGGAGCGGCGAATCACCCAAGCAAGTGTACGACATGCTGTCGGAGATGAAGGTTGACCTTCTCGGCGATCCGCTCAGGGCCAAGTACGTGCCGGATAAGGGCACCCTGCTCAGGTGTTTTGACCTGGGGAAGGCTATTGCGGCGAGGCTGAACAGCGCGGTATAAGAGCTGAGATATCCCCGATAACAGGACAGGAAAAGAAACCGTGGAGGGAAGAATGAAGAAATATGTATGTGGTGTGTGTGGTTATGTGTACGATCCGGAAAAGGGTGACACTGAGGGCAACATCCCGGCAGGCACTCCATTCGAAAAGCTTCCCGATGACTGGACCTGCCCGGTCTGCGGGGCAGAAAAGAGCGAGTTCTCTCCGGAATAAGGCTGCCGGTTGAACCGAGCGGCCCCCCAGGGGCTGACGGTGAGGATCATTCTGAATATGATGCAGCCTTTGACACACGATGCATATTCTCGATCAGGTGCACCCCTCTGCCTGAATGCGAATGCAGCTGCCGGAAGAGCAAAGGAATGAGGCACACAGCCTCCTCAAGGAAAAAATTCCTAGAGGATATCTACTCAATTTACCACCGGGCCGAGTTCATCCATCCCGACCCCCTGGAATTTCTTCACCGATATGAAAGACCTGGTGACCGTGAGGTTGTGGGGTTCCTGGCTTCCTCGCTGGCCTACGGCAGGGTCGCCCAGATTCTCAAGAGCATTTCCATGGTCCTCGATGAAATGGGGAACTTCCCCAGGCTTTTTCTAGAGAAGGCTTCCAGGGAAGAACTCCAGAAGGCTTTTTCGGGGTTCAAGCACCGGTTCACCAGCGATGGTGAACTGCTTGACCTTCTTTATGCCTTGGGGAAGGTCATCTCAATCCACGGATCTCTGTATGGGTGTTTCATGAAGGGGTATGATCCTGGCCGGCCTGATATCTCAGAAGCGCTGGAGGCCTTTGTACAAGAACTGCGCCTCCATATGAAGAAGGGTGATAACAGTCTTCTGCCCTGCCCGGCCAGACAAAGCGCCTGCAAGAGGCTCCACCTCTTTCTGCGGTGGATGGTACGGGAGGATGCGGTGGATCCAGGCGGGTGGAAGGAGGTTTCCCCTGCCAAGCTCATCGTCCCGCTGGACGTGCACATGCATAGAATCGGACGTGCCCTCGGGATGACGACGCGCAGACAGGCCGACCTCAGAACTGCCGTCGAGATAACCAGGGGATTCCGAAATATCGCGCCAGATGATCCGGTCAGGTATGATTTCTCCCTGACCAGGATCGGCATCAGGAATGATTTCGATAAACGCACGGCTATGAATCTAAGGGCATATTGCAGAAGCCCGAGAATTCCATGAGAGGAGGCTGTTATGGATGATAAGCTCAAGAACGTACTCCACCAGGCATTCACCGGTGAGGCCAAGGCCCACTTGAGACTCAAGGTCTTTGCAGAAAAGGCTGATCAGGAAGGATATCCCCAGTTGGCCAAGCTCTTTCGTGTCATAGCCTTCTCGGAGGAGCTTCACGGAAAGAGGGCGCTGAGGCTACTCAAAGAGATCAGGAGCACGGAAGAAAACCTTGCCGAGAGCTTCGAATCTGAGACCAAGGTGGCAGGTGTGGCTTACGATTCGTTCATCAGATTGGCTGAAGAACAGGGCGATCGTGCTGCATCGCTCTACTTCAGCCAGTCCAGGGATGCGGAAGAGATACATGCCAAGCTCTACAAGGAGGCTATGGACCACGTTCTGGAGGAGAGGCAGACCACCTACTATGTCTGCGATGTCTGCGGGTACATATCCGACGGCATCCTGCCCGAGGAATGTCCTATCTGCGGCGCCAAGAAAGACCGGTTCGTCGCGTTCGATTAGGCAGGAGAGGTTCTCGCTTCAATTGAGGGAAAAAACTTAACCCGATCGGTCCGAATTTTTCAGGGGCAAGACACAGGAATGGGGCTCTCTTGATCGTGAAGCTGCTGCGCCGGGCAACCCTTGTTCAGGTTTGCCCGACGCTCGTGTAGGGGTGGCTAAGAGCGTTATTTCTAGGAGGGATTTACCTGAACGCATTGAATCCCTTTCTTTTTTCCGTTATGCCGTGGGCATGGTGGTGAATACGCCCCGCGGGTCCACCTCGGTCCTCAGAAGCCTCAGGATGTCGTCCGGGATCACCGGCGTCTGGGGGATCTCGCCCTCAGGCTTGAGGAGCTCGAAGCCCGTGAACTGCTGGGTGAAGTCAAGGGTCCACCCGGGCATCAGGGACTTCACCCTCATGCGCTTGGTCGTGGGATCGAAGTCGAACTCGCCGCACTGGGAGATCACCGCAATGGGCCCCTTGCCCACGAGACCGGCCTCCTTGCGTGAATTCCCTCCAGTGAGGTGGCCTACCGAGGTGATGAAGTCCACGGTCCTCACGAACTTGTCAGGGGTCTGCACTCCCACGAGGACCACTTCCTCCGTCAGGGAGGACAGGTCGTTGTTGCCGCCCGATCCGGTCATGCGGACCGTGGGGTGCAGGAGATCCTTTCCGATCTGGTGCGTGTTCACGTTGCCGTACATGTCCACCTGGGCGAAGCCGAGAAAGGCGATGTCAACGAACCCGTTGCAGCACTGGGCAAAGGAGTATGCCATTTCCATGACCACAGGGGCCTTTCGCCAGGTGAAGGGGCAGCCAACGGACCAGGGGAGGTCTTTCGGCAGCGGGTCCTGGCCGCCGGACTCGTAGACCATGGTGATGTTCGGCGCGTGGGTCTTGTGCGCCAGGATCCCGGCAATCATGGGGATGCCGGTGCCGATGTAGACGATCTTATGGTCGTGGATCTGCTGCGCGAGGATGTATGCGAGCATCTCCAGGGGATTCGCTGGTGCGCTCAGGTCTTTCATGGTTCCCTCCATTCCTTAGTAATAGAGCCCGGATTCGTGGGTCTTGGTGAATTCCTCGTAGGTGAAGTCGATATCCTCATGGTCGCCCTCGGCGGCCTTGGTCTGGATCCTGGCCTCGGCAATCCACCTGGCCCCGCCCAGCTTGTCCACGAACTCGAACTGATCCTTCACACCGTGGACCCACTCGTCGAAGAACACCTTGAGGTTCTCGTCACTGGCGCATCCGAAACGGATGAGCTTCTCCCACCACTGGCGGGACCAGTAGTAGTAACCGGGCATGTTTCCGGGCACTGCCCCGAAGGGCAACTCCACCACCGCGTCCGCGTAAAAGAAGGGTATGACGGTGCCCTGGCGGTTTCGAATGTCGGACTCGGGAACGATCTCCTCGGCCGTGATGATGAGCTTGCGGGCAGCAGCCGCGGTGGCTACGTCGTTCACTGACGGGCCGTAGATATAGCCGTTGCCGTACTTATCCGCCACCTGGCAGTGGATGATGGATACGTCCGGGTAGAGCGCCGGGATGAAGACCACAGGGTCCGGGTCGTCCCGCATGGGGTTCTGCATGACCTTGGTGTAGGGGTTGTACTTGAGGATATCCGAGCCGAGCATCTGCTTGCTGAACACGCCGGGGGCACCCAGTTGGGCCGCCTTGAGGCCCAGCGCCACGCCGCCGTGGCTCCACTCGGACAGGATCTTCACCCTGCCCGCCCTGAGCATGCGGTCGTAGTTCCGGTCGATGCCCCGCATCTCCACGCCCACATACGAGTTGTGGGAGTAACCACAGGTGTCGTTGAAGATCAGGAAACTGTGGTTCGTGTTGGGTGCCGCGATGCACTGCAGGTTTTTCTTCCCCTGGCGCATTATCTCCCAGTATGCCTGGTGGGGGGTCCTCACATATGCGAACCCCGAATCGGTCATGCAGTCACCGTCGGCCACAAAGGTTGCAATGGCATCTTTGAGGGACATCCTCTTGTCAACCTTTGCATGGTCTTTCTTGAGATGGGCCTGGCGCGCCGACTCGAAATCCACGAGCCTGTCCAGGATACTTGTGTCCTCGATCTTGAGATTATATACTGCCTCTTGGTTGAACTGAAATTTTCCCATGTAGGAATACCCCCTTGGTTTCCACGCAATCTGATGATGACAAAGCGAAATCTATGCCATGATTTTCTGTTGAAGAAGAAAGCTGTATTCCCTGGCTATTGTTTGAATTTTACCAAGCCGGCCATCATGAAGAGACAATGTCCAAGGAGGGTATCCCCTTGGGACCAGAGGTTTTTCCACCATAGTATGGTCTTTTGACCATAATTTCATTGATGCCGGATCAATGGGCCGAGATTCTTCGGAAGGAAAGTGGTCGTATGACCATAACCGTGGTTGTGAGAAGTTACAGCTATGAGTACAGATCCTTCAGGGAACGATTCCGGGCGATTCGTGATCCCGCAGGATCTTGAAGTTCAGCAGGTTGCCGAGAAAACCCCATTGGGAATATTCCGGTGTCGTCTTTTGCGAAGCCAGGAACAGCAGCGACCAACGGCTCATATTTATGTCTTTATCCCAAAAGAAAGACTTCCAGAGGATATTGATCTGTGAATGTTTCTCATCGGAGAATCCCTGGGCAAGGGTAAGAAATTCCCCCCAGGTCTGATTGAATCCATCGTCGCTGAAGAAAGGAATGAAAGCTGGGAAAAACCAAGCTATCTTCTCCTCCTCGCTGAGGAAATGTCCCAGTGGCCAGAGGGTGAGCCTCTGGGAGGTCTTTCCATGCGTATCCGTTGTGACGACCAGCCTGTTCAAGATAAGCACCGAGGTGACTTTCTCCATTTCTCCTGACTGATCTGTCTTGCTTGACCTGGTCGTCCAGAGGGGCCAGAGCACCGAACGGATTCTATAGGACGGCCCTTCGTCCTTTTCCCAGTACAGGGGGAAGATCCTTGTTTCTTCATAGCCGCCCGTGGCTGTCCTGATGATCGGCCATGGGAAATCAGCACTTTGATGATGGGTTGCGTCGTCCCTGTTGTATGTGAAGAATGGCCACAGGAAGGACGCATTCCAGTGGGAGGGCCCCTGTTCGTACCTGAAGAGCGGCAGTGCCGCGAGCATGCTTCCCGAACTGCTCCTTGTATGGTGGAAGATGGGCCAAAGGAAGAACATACTCTGTGAATCGGACGATGATTCAATCCCATAGAGCGGGAAGACCCTGAAGAGAGAATCCCTGCTATAGGAAAAAACCGGCCAGAGGAAAGAGTATGTCGTTGCATCGGACTTCTCGGTCCGGGAGTAGAGCGGCCAGAGGTAAAAACTGGCCTCATCAAAACCATACCTGTGATACATGTGACCATACAGGGGGAAGATCCCCTGGTAATCCTTTCCATCATAGGTGCCTGAAAAATAAGGGAAGAGGTCAAAGTGAGGGTGGGACCTATCCTCTACGGACCTCATGAATGGTATGAAGTAAGAATGATCGGGCGTACTTTTACCCAGGGGGTAGAGGAAATAGGTCACATCCTCTTCATTCTCACGATAGTACAAAGGCCTGACGGCCGTGTGGGTTTTCGAGACGTCAAGGATCGGCCCGAAACCCTGGATGGAGAAGTTATCCCCCTCTGCCTCATAGGAAAAAAAAGGTGGAAACAAGATGTCTCGAGCATTGCCTTGCAAAGGAATACCGGCGAGCATGAAGATGAGCACGCTCAGGAATAGGAACCGGGATTGAAACATTGCTTTACCAGATGATCCCGAGCACCGTCCCGAAGACCGTGATGGGTGTCTGTTCATCAATCCCCTG
The DNA here is from genome assembly GCA_025454155.1 of Thermodesulfobacteriota bacterium. Lineage (GTDB taxonomy): Bacteria > Desulfobacterota > Desulfomonilia > UBA1062 > UBA1062 > MWEI01. Next base: position 2,332 of record JALOOZ010000080.1, on the reverse strand, counting down.
CATGGCCTTGTTTGCGTTCTGGAGGGTTTCCCTCATGGTCAGGTAAAACTCATCGTCCGTCATAAGGCGGCCTAGGGTCCCCCTGCCCGAAGCAATTTCCTCACTGATGTACCGCAGGTTTTCGGCAGTCTTGGAAAGATCGTCATACAGGGAGCTGTCCGACATGAGAAGGCCCAGCGTACTGTCCTGGCTGTTCATCCTGTCTATGAGAGTTTCAGCCGATTCCGTGAAGGCGACCATGGAGTCATAGAGGGCATCGTCCTTCACCAGCTTGCCCAGCGATCCCTGGCCGGAACTGATCGATGTTGTGATCTCATCGATGTTTCCGCTGGTCGTGGTGAGGTTCCCTGATATGAGTGTAAATTCTTCCGTTATCACCCTCATATTGGAGACGATGGCCGTGATGTCGTCCTTGTTCTCTGCCACCAGGGAGGAGGTGTTGGCGCTCAGGTCGCGAAGGTTCAGGACGATCTCCTTCAATGCCTCTTCGTCCCCGAAGGAGGCGTTCAGGGCTGCGCTCAATTCTGTGAGGTTCTGGGCCAGCTCACCCACCTGAGTGAGGAGGGTATCCAGCGAGGGAGGCACCTTTGTCCTGGCGAGGTTGCCTCCCGGTTCGATGAAACCTGAAGAGACCCCTGGCGCCAGGACGATGATCTTGTCGCCAAGAACCCCCTTTGTTGCGATGGATGCCGTTGAATCGATGGGAAGCTTTATGTCTTCATTCAACACAGCACTCACCACAGCTGAATAATCCTTGTTCAGAGAGATGCCAGTGACCTTTCCTACCTCGACCCCTGCCAGCTCCAGCGGTGATGAGATCTTGAGCCCTTCCACGGTGGAGAAGACCATGGTGACGGGGTAAGTGCTTTTCTTGGAAAAGTTCAATTCGCCGATCTTCATAGACAGGACAACGAAGATGATCAAAATCACGATCACAAATATGCCGACTCGCACCTCATTGCTCATTGGGCAGATCTCTCCTTGAGTTCCTCATGGGTTTGTCTGTCCTGCTTAAGGAGCTTGTTGATCTTTTCTTTCAGGTCATTGTTCACTGAGCGGTTGAGAAGGGATGACCTCAGGTAGTAGTCCAGGGCTTTGTCGGTCTGACCGAGACTTTTGAGGATATCACCCATGTGCTCATTGATCGTTGCATCGTCTTTGAGTGTCTTCAATGCCTTTTCGATATAGACAAGGGCTTCCTTCGGTCTGCCCATCTTGTAGAGGGTCCATGCCATGGAGTCGAGGATGTAGGGGTCATCGGGCTTCATATCCAGGGCCTCTTTGATCATGGAATACGCCCTGTCCAGATTCATGCCGCGGTCTGCCCAAACGTACCCTACAAAGTTCAGTGCGATGGGATCCTGGGCATCTTTCTCAAGGAGTTTCAGCGCGATGTTCAATCCGTCATCCCGCCTGCCCATGGCATCAAGTTCGGTGGCGAGCTGATAGCCTATCTCATTGCACGTTGCAAGGTCGGCGTAGTCTTTCCATGCCGCCTCCAGGGTGGCTACCGATTCTTCGGTGCGGTTCATGCTCTTGAGAATCGAGGAGGTGAGCATCGTGGAGTCACATCCCAGCCTTCCTGAAACGGGAATATCCCTGAGCACGGTAAGGGCGTCCTCGTATTGCTCCAGGCCTGCATAGGCAAGGGATAGATAATACCGGTCGTCGTCCGTTATCTCCTGGATCTCCTTGATGAGGGCAAGGGCATCCTCGAACATACCCTCCTGGAGCTCGAGGATAATGAGCTTGCGCAATACCAGAGGATCTGGGTTCAATTCATAGAAAGATCTCAGATGGTCGACGGCTTCCTTGTAGCGCTTCTGGTCGATGTAATGGTCCACCAGGGCGAGATGGGCTTCATTGGAAAAAGGTTCCACATCCAGGAGCTTGATATAAGTGGCCTCTGCCTGACCGTTTTCTCCCAGCATGGTATGTATACGGGCAAGATCAAGGTATGCCGGTACAAAATCGGGTCTGGCATCGATGGCCTTTTTCAGAGAGTCCTTGGCACAGGTGAATTCCCGCTCACCCATGCATGCCTTGGCGATGGTGTAATGGATGATGCTGTCGTCCGTTTTTCCAAGGAGGCTTTTCAGGATGGTCTTTGCCCCCTTGTAGTCACCCGTTATGATCCTGAGGTTGGCAAGATTGATCTTGATCTGGAGATTGTCCGGGTATTTCTTTGACATTTCTTCAGTGTCCTGAATCGCCAGCTGCCAGTTGCCGCCTCTGGCATGAATCCGGATCCTCATCTCCATGGCATCCTGGGTGTATGTGCCCTCGTCGATGACCTTCTGCAGGGTGATCAGGGACGCCGTGTTGTCCTCGA
>JALOOZ010000079.1 GCA_025454155.1 Thermodesulfobacteriota bacterium | reverse complement strand
CCGTCGACTCATCGGCCACTGCGCAGGTCATGCTCAGGCGGAACATGGAGAACCACCAGATCAGACCCTTTACCTGGCGGCACCACAAGGATGATGCGGTACGGTTTCTGGGAGACGACAAGGCCCTTTATGACCTGGTGCTCTGCGATGCACCGGCCTTCGGCAATGAATACGAGGAGCACAGCAAAACCCTGCAGCTCGCCATGGCCCGACTCAGACCCGGCGGCGTAATCTTCTGTCTCGCCCCGGTAACAGCCCAGTTCGGGTCCATGGATCTGCTCAAGGCCATCCATCGCTCTGCCCATGGCCATCTGCGAACAGCCAAGGTTTTGGAGCCGCTTTCCCAGTCCGCAGACTTCCCTTCGCTTCCTTCTCATCCGCAGGGAATGCACCAGGCCGGGTTCATCGTGTACGTGGAATAGGGAAATCACTCCTCCATAGGAGATGATGAAGAGATCAGAGGATTGCGCGGGATGAGCTGGGCGGGGCTCAGCCCATCTTGCTTTCGAGCATCCTGCCGCCGAGCACATGGAGGTGCAGGTGCATGACGATCTGGGTGCCGTCTCTGCCGCAGTTGACGGTGATACGGTAGCCCGATCCGTTGATGCCCCTGATCCTGGCCACCTCCTGGGCTGCCTTGAGCATGGCAAACCAGATGTTCCTGTCGTCCAGGTCGTTGAGCGTGGGGTAGTGGCTCTTCGGCACTACGATCACATGGACCGGGGCGAGAGGCTGGATGTCGTTGAAGGCATACACGAGGTCATCCTCATATACCTTGGTGGATGGTATTTCCCCGTTAACGATCTTGCAGAAGATACAGTCCATCTTCGCCTCCATGCATCGTTTTTTCACTTCTTGCGCATCGTCCTCTCGATCTCAGCCTTGAGAGGGTATCGACTCAAGGGACAGTCGAACGGCCTCGCGCAAGTTCACACGTCCCTCGTAGATGGCCTTGCCCACGATGACACCGAAGAGCCTTCCCGCATCCAGCAGCGCCCTGATGTCGTCCATTCCGCTTACCCCGCCGGATGCCACCACCGGTGACTTCACCTCGTGGGCGAGCGATACCGTTGCCTCAATATTGGGGCCGGCGAGCATGCCGTCCCGGGAGATGTCCGTGTACACGATGAAGGCCGGGTCGAACCGCTCGTAGTAAAGGGCAAGCTCCAGTGCGGTCTGTCCAGTGAGCTCTTTCCATCCCTGCACCGCCACCGACCCTTCCAGGGCGTCGATCCCGATGCCCACCCGGCCGGGGAACGTCTTCAGGATCGCTTCTGCAGTCCCAGGGGCCCTTGCCACCACGGTCCCCAGGATCACATGGCTCACTCCGAGGTCAATAGCCCTGCGTGCATCCTCCACAGACCGGATGCCTCCGCCCAGTTCCACTTCGACATCCACACAGGAGCAGATTGCGGCGATGGCCTGAATGTTCATTCCTCTGCCCGCCACCGATCCATCCAGGTCCACCACGTGGATGCGCCTGGCCCCGTCATCCTGAAAGGACCTGGCGATCTCGGCAGGGTTGGTGCTGTAGGTCGTCACCTCGTCGAACCTGCCCTTCTTCAACCTGACCACCTGTCCCTGGTGCAGGTCTATGGCCGGTATGATGATCACGCCGCCAACCCCTCACACTTCCTTACCCACCAGCTCTTGAAAAGGGTAGAATATCTCAAGAGATAAACACTCCTGTCAGAAGATTCAACCCTGTAGTATTCGTCGGGAAAGAAGCTCGGATCCTGATATGCTTCACTCCAGTGCTCCAGAATGGCCTTTATCTCAAGTCCGTTGCTGTCGAACTCGAACCAGACCGGATTTCCGGGATGTCTGCTGCTGTCAAAGGTCTTCACCCGGGTATGCAGAAATTTCATAGTCGTGCTTTGGTGGACGGGATGTCGGTCCCGGTCACTGCCACGGCTTCCTTCAGTGCCCGGGCAAAGGCCTTGAAGCACGCCTCTGCCAGGTGATGCCCGTTGCCCGTGGCGCAGATGGTCATATGCACGGTAATGCCCGCGTTGAAAGCCAGGGCGCGGAAGAATTCCGGCACAAGTTCCAGGCCAAGATCGCCCGCCGTTCCGTGGAAGACATCCCCGCCGTGGATGACGAAGAACGGCCTGCCCGATATGTCTATGCAAGCCTCCACCAGGGCCTCGTCCATGGGTACCTTGGCCAGTCCATACCGGGTGATACCGCGCTTCTCGCCCAGGGCACCCTTGATGGCCTTGCCCATCACAATGCCGATATCCTCGACGGTGTGGTGAAGGTCAACATGCACATCCCCGGCTGCCTCGATCTTCAGGCCCAGTCCGGCATGCTTGGCCAGTGCATCGAGCATGTGGGTGAGGAATCCAGAAGGTATGTTCAGGCTCAGTTCGCCTCCCTCGAGGCAGATTTTCACCGTGATCTCCGTTTCCTTGGTCTTTCTGGTGACTGTGGCCTCTCTCATCACTTGTCCTCCACCCCTGTGGCTTCCTTGAAGATCTCTATGACCCTGTTTATGGAGCTCAGCTCAGCTCCACCCTGGGCAAAGAGGGCCTTTCCACCCCCGCGTCCTCCGACTTCATCCATGGCCTTTTTCATGATCTTTCCAGCATCGTGCAGTTTGGCGGCATCAGCCGTTGCCATGGTCATGAAGGTGGCCTTGTCGTCAGCCTGTGTGTAGAGAAAGACAACCCCCGACTTGATGCGTTCCTTCAACCGGTCGCCGACCTCTCGCATCTGGGTGATGTCTGCGTTTTCTATCTTTTTGACAACGACCTTGAAAGGACCTGCAGGATATTCCTTCTCGCCTTCCCTTGTACCCGCCCCGGTGGCGATCCTGATGTTGAGGTCCCTGATGGAGTTCTCCTGATCCCTGAGCTTTGCCTGAAGGCTGCCGACGCGGTCGCCGATCTCCGCATATGTGCACTTGAGCCGGTCTGCCACACCGGAGACGAGCGCGGTCAGCGACCTGAGGTGCTCCAGGGCCCTGGTGCCGGCGATGGCCTCGATCCTGCGCAGGCCGGCGGATACGCTCGACTCCGAGACAACCTTCACCAGGCCGATCTGGCCGGTGTATGAACAGTGCGTGCCGCCGCAGAGCTCCATGGATACGTCGCCCATGGTCACCACCCGAACCTCGTCGCTGTATTTCTCGGTGAAGAGAGCCATGGCACCCCTGCCCATAGCCTCGTCCTTGGAAAGCAACTCGGTCTGGATGGGCAGGTTTTCCAGCACGAGCTGGTTCACGATCGCCTCTATCCTCTCCAGTTCCTCCTGAGATACGGAGGCGAAGTGCGTGAAGTCGAATCTGAGACGCGCGTCGTTCACCAGGGACCCCGCCTGGTGCACATGATCGCCCAGAACGTCCCGCAGCGCCCGCTGGAGCAGGTGTGTGGCACTGTGATGGCGCATGATGCTTTTCCGCCTTTGCGCATCCACCGCCAGTTTCACCGCCTTTCCCCTTGACAGGGTGCCTGAAAGAACAAGGGCACGGTGAACGATCATATCGTTTTCCGTCTTTATGGTGTCCAGGACCTGGGCCTGACCCTGGGGGGAGACCATGGTCCCGGTATCCCCGACCTGTCCTCCGGACTCGCCGTAGAAGGGGGTCACATCGGTGATGACAAGGACCTCCTGACCATCAAAGGCTTCTTCCGTCCCGGTGACATTCCCGTCTGCATCCCTGACCTGCATCTCCAGGATGCGTGCATCGACTTCCAGGGTATCATAACCCACGAATCTGACGCTAGACGGCGCCGATCCCCAGGATCCCTGTTCGGCTGTGGAAGCCCCGAACGAGGATGCCCCTCGGGCCTTCTCCCTCTGCAGATCCATCTGGGTCTCGAAGCCTTGCGTATCGATGCCGAAGCCCGCCTTTCGGGCGATGTCCTCGGTGAGATCGACAGGAAAGCCGAAGGTGTCGTACAGGACAAAGACGTCCTTGCCATCGATGAGCGCCTCGCCTCGTGCCTTCAGGCCTGTCAGGATCTCGTCCAGCAGGCTCAGTCCCCGGTCAAGTGTCTTGAGGAACCGCTCCTCCTCGTTGGCTATGACCTTGTCGATGAAATCCCTCCTGCTCAGGAGGTCGGGGTAGACATCCCCCATCTCCTTGATCACCTGCATGGCCACCTTGTGGAGGAAGGCGCTGTCCATGCCCAGCAGCTTGCCGTGCCTGGCCGCCCTGCGGATGATGCGCCTGAGAACGTATCCGCGTCCCTCGTTGGAAGGCAGAACACCGTCGCCCACCAGGAAGGTCCCCGCGCGGGCATGGTCGGCTATGACACGGATGGAAACGTCCATATCATCGTCGGCCCCGTATTTCTTACCTGCCAGTTCCCCGATATATCTGATCAACGGCTGAAAGAGGTCGGTGTCGTAGTTGCTGGTGACGCCCTGGAGCACGGCGGTGATGCGCTCCAGCCCCATGCCTGTGTCGATGTTGGGCGCCGGAAGCGGCGTCAGGGTACCGCCGGAGTCGCGGTTGAACTGCATGAACACGAGGTTCCAGATCTCCAGGTAGCGGTCGCAGTCGCATTCTCCGGCCTTGCAGTCGGGCCTGCCGCACCCCACGGAGGGCCCCTGGTCGAAGATGATCTCCGAGCACGGCCCGCAGGGCCCTGTATCGCCCATGGCCCAGAAATTATCCTTGTCGCCGAGCCTGAGGATGCGGTCCTTGTCCACCCCGATATGCCTGTCCCAGATATCGAAAGCCTCGTCGTCGGTGTGGTGCACGGACACGTAAAGACGGGCAGGATCGAGACCCATGCGCTTCACCAGCAGGTCCCAGGCATACTCGATCGCGCCTCGCTTGAAGTAGTCGCCGAAGGAGAAATTGCCGAGCATCTCGAAGAAGGTGTGGTGACGAGCGGTCCTGCCAACGTTCTCCAGGTCGTTGTGCTTGCCGCCGGCCCTCACGCATTTCTGGGAGGTCGTGGCCCTCGAGTACGGCCTCTTCTCCGTTCCCAGGAAGGTCGACTTGAACTGCACCATGCCCGCATTGGTGAAGAGCAGGCTGGGATCGTCACCCGGAACCAGCGATGAGCTGGCCACCCTGGCGTGCCCCTTTTCCTGGAAATACTCTAAAAACATGCTGCGAATCTGTGATCCTGTCTTCATGTATCCACTCCGCCCGTTATATCCAGGATGAGATCGATGGGAAAACCTCTGCCTGCCAGGAACCTGACCAGCTTCACCCTGGGCAGGTCATTCTTCTTTTCGATCACCTTTTTCAGTCTCGTGCGCTCGGTGAGTTCCGCCGGCAAGGCGGACAGGGCATCCAGCGCCAACCTTTCCGGCAAACCGAGCCCGTCGAGCAAGACCCTGATGGCATAATCCCCGTACCCTCTCTCGGCCATGAGCAGGGCGCGGCGCCTGGCATATTCGGCATCGTCAAGGTAGCCGAGCTCCCTGATCCTGGCTATGGCAGCCTCGATCACCTCGCCGGAAGCCCCCTTGCGCTCGAGTTTTTTTTTAGCTCACAGGTCGACACAGCCCGGCGGGAGATGACCCTGAGGGCATAGCCAACGGCGTCAGTCGACGTCGCGATACTTGCCTTCTTGGTAGATGGTCGTCTTTCCCGTTCCATCGATTCCCTCTTCCGGCTCCTCTTTCTCGAACTGGTCCCACTTGCTGTCTGAGGTCCCACGGATGCCTTTCATGCGCAGCGCGAAATCATTGGGGTTGGTGGCGTTACGCATGGCCTCGTGGTAACTGACCTTGCCGTCTTTTACCAGGGCCATGAGGGACTGGTCGAAGGTCTGCATGCCGTAGGACACCGTGCCGTCGGCTATGGCGTCGGCGATCTCGCCGGTCCTGTTCTCGTCGGTGATGCACTCGCGGACAAGGGCCGTGGTCACCAGAATCTCTGCAGCCGGGACGACGCCCTGGCCGTCAATCTTCGGCAGCAGCCGCTGGGATATGGCGGCCTTGAGCACGCCCGCCAGCTGGAGCCGGATCTGGAGATGCTGGTGCGGAGGATACTGGGACACGATGCGCATGATGGTCTCCTTGGCATCCAGCGTGTGCAGGGTGGAGAAGACCAGGTGGCCGGTCTCCGCAGCGGTGAGTGCTATGTCGATGGTCTCCCGGTCGCGCATCTCGCCCACCAGGATCACGTCCGGATCCTGTCTGAGGGCCGCCCTGAGCGCCATGGCGAAGGAGTTCGTATCCGAACCCACCTCGCGCTGGTTGATGATGGACTTCCTGTCGCGATGGAGGAACTCGATGGGGTCCTCGATGGTTATGACGTGGCAGTTGCGGTTGGTGTTGATGTTATTCACCATGGCTGCCAGGGTGGTGGACTTTCCCGAGCCCGTGGTGCCGGTGACCAGGATGAGCCCCTTGCGCTCGAGACTGATCTTCTTGAGCACCTCGGGGAGGTTCAGATCGTCCAGTTCGGGGGGGTCGGTGGGCACGATCCTGAATACCATCCCGAAGCTTCCCCTCTGCTTGAAGCAGTTGACCCTGAAACGAGCCACCTGCGAAAGGCTGTGGGCGAAGTCAATCTCGTTGGTGGTCTCGAATTTAGCCTGCTGGTACTGGTTCATGAGGCTGTAGGCGATGGCATAGATGTCCTCGTTGTTCAGCTTTTCCTGGTCCCTCAGGGGGATCAGCGCTCCGAACCTTCGTACCACCGGCGGCAGACCGACCTTCAGATGGACGTCGGACGCCGTGATGTCCACTGCATGCTTCAGAATCGGGTTGATGTCCATGTGCCTCTCCCGTCAATCAGGCTGCTCCACGCCGAGACGCGCCATGAAGGTCTGCTTCAAGGCATCCGTGATCTCCTGACAGACCTCCGGGTGCTCTTTGAGGTATGCCTTTGCAGCCTCTCGGCCCTGGCCCAGCCTTTGTTTGTTGTACGTATACCACGCTCCTGCCTTTTCGATAATGTTCTTATCGGATTGGCTCGCCACGTCCAATAATTCTCCGTATCGGGAAATACCCTCTCCGAACATGATATCGAACTCCACTTCCCTGAATGGCGGCGCGAGCTTGTTCTTGACCACCTTCACGCGGGTCCTGTTGCCCACGATCTTGTCCCCGTCCTTGATGGGGCCGGCGTTCTTGATCTGGAGCCGCACGCTGGCATAGAACTTCAGGGCGTTGCCCCCCGTGGTGGTCTCGGGATTGCCGTAGAGCACGCCGATCTTCTGCCTGGTCTGGTTGATGAACACCGCAGTGGTCTTGGTCTTGCTGATGGCCCCCGAGAGCTTCCGGAGGGCCTGGGACATGAGGCGGGCCTGCAGGCCCATGTGGGAATCACCCATGTCGCCCTCGATCTCGGCGCGGGGTACCAGGGCAGCCACCGAGTCGATCACCACGATGTCAACGGCATTGGACCTCACCAGGGTCTCGGCGATATCCAGGGCCTGCTCCCCCGAGTCGGGCTGGGATACCAGGAGATCGTCGATGTTCACCCCGAGCTTCTGTGCATAACTCACATCCAGGGCGTGTTCGGCGTCGATGAACGCGGCAACTCCTCCAGAAGCCTGCGTGGATGCGATACAGTGCAGCGACAGGGTGGTCTTCCCCGAGGACTCGGCCCCGTAGATCTCGGTCACCCGACCCCGGGGAATACCCCCGATGGCCAACGCCTCAAAGTCGAGCATGAGCGAACCGGTGGAGATCACGGGGACCCCTTTGCCTATGGCATTCGAACCCATGCGCATGATGGAACCCTTGCCGAAGGATCGCTCTATCTTGGTGATGGCATCTTCCAACGCCCTCTTCCTTCCTTCTTCCATTCTTACCCTCCTTTACCCTCCCAGGCTGCTTCTGTGGAGAACGGTGTATTGTGCGCCGCCGGGCGTCAATAAACTGCGATACAACAGGACCTCCCAAGCCATGAACATACCAGTAACCGGACCGATACCCAGGTCTACCACAGTCGGTGTCTTTAGTCTACCTAGGGTGATGTGGCCGGAGAAGGGTCTGTGCTCCTCTGCAATGCCGTGGGTCGAACACATCTTATCGATGGATCGTGCAAGATTCCCCAGGCCCGTGACATCTCCGGCCAGCCCGGCCCAGACGACACGGGCCCTCTTTATGCCGGGAAAGGCGCCGAGGCCGGACAGGGTGAGGCTGAGCCGTGGACACTCCGAGGCCGCCCGATCGAGATCGGCCGAGAGCTTGGCCACGCGCTCTTCGGGGATGTCGCCCAGAAACTTCAGGGTAAGGTGGAGACCATCGGGTTTCACCCACCGGACGCCATGATTCCTTGTCTTGAGCTGCGTTATGGCGCCATCGAGGGTTACCTTGACGGCATCAGGAAGGGGAAGTGCCACGAATGTCCTGATCATGGATACGGTTTCTTAGCATAAACAGTGCTGCCTTGGCACTGATCATCTTGTTCCCGTCCCGGTCGAAGGAGAACCTGAACTGACGGGCTTCGGCCTCGTCAAGCGTACCCACGCAAATCCACACGGTGCCCACCGGCTTTTCCCGTGTCCCGCCGTCAGGCCCAGCAATGCCCGTGACGGCCATGCCCACGTCCGCCCCGGTGAGACCGAGCACCCCTTTCAGCATGGCCCTGCCCACCTGCTCGCTGACCGCGCCGTAGCGCTCCAGGTCCGACCTGACCACCCCGAGGACCTGTTCCTTCACCACGTTGCCGTAGGACACCACCGAACCGAGAAAATATTCCGAGCTGCCCGGAACCTGTGTGATGAGGTGTCCGATGAGTCCACCCGTACAGGACTCGGCTGCCGCACACGTGAGCCCCCTCGATTTCAGCAGGTCGCCGAAGGTCCATGAGAGGTCTTTCCCCTCCAGGGCATGCCTGCCCAGGATGGAGCGGATCTCGCCCTCGAGGTCCATGGGTACGACCAGGGCGATCTCCTTGTCCCTGGGGAGATATCCGCACCTGTCCGCGAAGGGGCCGATACGCTCCGCGATCTCCACCTCCCGCAGGCCGAAGACCGGGACCTCAGCGGTGGAGGTCATTTCTTCCCCTCTGTCTTCGAGCACAAGGGGGAGCATGGCAAGGGACTCACGCGGGACTCCCGGCAGGAATACGACCCGGCATCCTTCGAACCTGAGGTCGATGCCCTGTGCGGAGCCCACGGGGTTCCTGATCTGCCCTTCAGACAGGGGTTGCCGCTGCCTCCCGAGTTCCTCGATGGCCTTGCGGGTTGTATCGTCCGGTGTCAGGCCGAGGCCGCCCGTCACCACCATGAGGGAGGACGGCTCCAGAAGGTCGAGGATCGCTCCACAGAGCCCCCCGGGGGCATCCGGGATGATCCTCACCTCGTGCATGAGGAACCCCCTGGCCGCTAGCTGAGCGGCAAAGGGCATGATCAGGGCATCCTGCCTCCTGCCCGTGAGGATCTCGCTGCCCGTGACGATGAGGGAGGCCTTCACGAGAGCCACCCCCTCTTCCTGACCACGTGCAGGACCAGGGCGGCCAGCATCCCTGCGGCGATGTCGTCGGCCATGATGCCGAAGCCTCCCTTGAGACGCCTGTCCAGGGTTCCCACCGGTGGCGGCTTGAGGATGTCGAAGAAGCGGAACAGAGCCGTTCCCAGAGCAATCTCCCTGAACCCGGAGGGTCTCGTCACGAGGGTTACCAACAGGCCGCACACCTCGTCGATGACCACCCTGGAAGGGTCCTTGCCCCACTCCTTCTCCATCCTTCCCGAGGCCATGACCCCGGCTGCAAAGAGCTTTGCGACGAAGGCGAGGTAGAGGGGAAGGGGGAGCCTGCGGACGACAAGATAGAGGGGGACTGCGGCCAGGGTTGCGAACGTTCCCGGAGCCCTGGGGAAAAAACCTGCGCCGAGAAAGGTGGCGATGGCTCTCATGACGGCCCAGCCCATGGATGCCATGGTCAGCTCTTCTTGGTTATATGCTTGATTTCTCTCATGCTCTTGAAAAGGGGGCCATTGCTGACGAGGGCATCCATCTCATGGAGTGCATAGCCGAATTTCTCCACTATAAGTTCACCCTCATTGGTTAGATGTGCACCGGTCCGTCCGTGTCTGCCCTTTTCCAGGAGCTCAACCCCGAGCATCTCTTCGGATTTGCGGATCTTCCCCCAGGCAGCACGGTATGACATCTTCAGAGACTGGGCGGCCTTATGCAGAGATCCCTTCTGTTTCACGAGGGTAAGGAGCTGGAACAGCCCAATGCCGAACACTGCCTTGTTGCCGATCTCGATCCATATCTTGTACTCTAAGTGCATATGAGAAAGATACCATGGACAAGGGCGATTTACAAGTTCGTCGCGTATGGATAGGAGTTGATCGGGCAGCCTCAAGTGCGCTATGGTGCTGAAGAATCATACGATGATGGAGCATGCCATGAGACAGTGTCTGATAGCGGACTTCCCCCGGCACACGGGTGAAACGGTGACCATAAGGGGATGGGTGGCCAATCGAAGATCGAGCGGAAAGGTATCCTTCCTCATCATAAGGGACGGCTCCAGCGTCTGCCAGGCCATCGCCGAGCGCGAGGCCATGGGCGAGCTCTACGAGGAGATCAGGAAGCTGCCCCTGGAGTCTTCC
>JALOOZ010000237.1 GCA_025454155.1 Thermodesulfobacteriota bacterium | reverse complement strand
ATAAAGATATGATCCTGAACCGCAGATGTCAAGATAAATACTAGGGAATATCGTGAACAAGGCACTGCCTGTGCCATCAATGATCATTCCAAGGACGGGAAGGGCGTCAAGCTCGCCGACTGCCGATTGCCTTCATGTCGTGACAGCTCCGAATCTTTCACGAATGCATGGGTCTGGACTGACCGGTGAATTTGTGATAGGCAGAACTGTAGCCGTTCAGAATTTACTGTAAACGAATCAAAATCATGTATGAGGGGGAAAATCTATGAGGCGCTTGAGTCTTTTTGCAGCGGTCTGTTTCGTCTTCTTTTTCATCACAGCAGCCATTGTCCCGTCCTATCTCTATGCAGCCGAGAAGAAAGTGGTTGTTGCAACGGACGCCACCTGGCCACCCATGGAGATGCTCGATGCCAACAAGAACATCATCGGGTACGACATCGACTTCCTGAACGCAGTCGCCAAGGAGGCGGGCTTCAAGGTCGAGTTCAAGAACACCGCATGGGACGGCATTTTCGGCGGTCTGGACACGGGCAATTACGACGCGGTAATCTCGTCGGTCACCATCACGGACGAACGCAAGAAGAAGTATGACTTCTCGCTGCCCTACATCAACGCCGGACAGGTCCTCGTGGTGCCCAAGACCACCAAGGGCGTCAAGGCCGTTGCCGACCTCAAGGGCAAGAAGGTGGGCGCCCAGATCGGCACCACCGGCGCCATGGAGGTCCAGAAGGTGAAGGGCGTGGAACTCAAGAACTACGACGAGATCGGTCTTGCCTTCGAGGACATGGCCGCAGGCCGGGTCAACGGAGTGGTGTGCGACACGCCGGTGGCTGCCGACTACGCGCTCCAGAGGGCGGAGTACAAGGCCAAGTTCATGATCGTGGGCGTTCCTTTCACCCAGGAGCAGTACGGCATCGTGGTGAAAAAGGGCAACAAGCAGCTCGTTGACCTTCTCAACAAGGGCATCAAGGCTGTCCAGAAAAAGGGCCTCGACAAAGAGTTTGAGAAGAAGTGGTTGAGATAACACCCAAGAAGTTCAGAAGAAAGAAGGTCGAGGAGACGAAGAAGGTCCTCATCGACGTCGGCGACGGGGCCGCCATCCCCTCGAAGGAGGATGTCGGCCTCTTCACCGCATGGCGGGTGGCCTTCATCGGCTCCATCGGCCTCACGGTTTTTCTCTGCGTCTTCAAGCCCGATCCCTACCTGGATATCATGAGGTTCGTGCCGGACGGCATCCTGGTGACCTTCGAGGTGACCGTGATGTCCATCATTCTGGCCCTGGTCATCGGGCTGTTCACGGGCCTGGGCAGGATCTCCAAGAACAAATTCATCAACGGCACCGCCTCCCTGTACGTGGAGGTGATCCGGGGCATCCCGCTCCTGGTCCAGCTCTTCTACATCTACTTCGCCCTGGGCCGGTTCATACAGCTTCCGCCCCTGCCCAGCGCGGTCATCGCCATGGCAGTCTGCTACGGCGCCTACATGGGAGAGATCTTCCGGGCCGGCATCCAGTCCATCCCCAAGGGACAGACAGAGGCGGCGCGCTCCCTGGGTATGACGCCCGCCCAGTCCATGTACCACGTCATCCTTCCCCAGGCGGTCAAGACCATCCTGCCGCCCGTGGGCAACGAGTTCGTCGCCCTGCTCAAGGACTCGTCGCTCGTGTCCATCCTCGCCGTTGCGGACCTCCTCAGGCGGGGCAGGGAGTTCGCGTCCCAGAGCTTCACCTATTTCGAGACCTACACCATGGTGGCGCTGGTGTACCTCATGATCACCCTGTTCTTCTCAAAGCTCATCAGCCTCATGGAGGACAAGATCAGTGCAGAATGACGGCCGGAAGAAGATGGTGGAGATGAAGGGCGTCACCAAGTACTTCGGGGCTCTCAAGGCCCTGGACAACGTATCCCTCGATATTTTCGAGGGCGAGAAGGTGGTCATCATCGGTCCGTCCGGCTCGGGCAAGAGCACGCTCCTGCGCTCCATCAACCGGCTGGAAGAGATCAATGCCGGCACCATCGTCGTGGACGGCTTCGACATCTATGATGCGGGCGTGAACATCAACAAGGTCAGGGAAGAGGTGGGCATGGTGTTCCAGCAGTTCAACGTGTTCCCGCACAAGACCGTGCTGCAGAACCTCACGCTGGCTCAGACCGTTGTCCGGAGACGCACCAAGGACGAGGCCGAGAAGGTCGCCTACGGGCTGCTTGACAAGGTGGGCATCCGCGAGAAGGCCCACGTCTATCCTACCAAGCTCTCCGGGGGCCAGCAGCAGCGCGTTGCCATCGCCCGGGCCCTGGCCATGCAGCCCAGGCTCATGCTCTTCGACGAGCCAACATCAGCGCTCGATCCCGAGATGATCGGCGAGGTGCTCGACGTCATGGTGAAGCTGGCCAAGGAGGGCATGACCATGATCGTGGTGACCCACGAGATGGGCTTCGCCCGGGAGGTGGCCGACCGGGTCATCTTCATGGACTTCGGAGTGATCCTGGAGGAGGGATCACCCGAGCACTTCTTCGCCAGCCCCACCCACGAGCGCGCCCAGCAGTTCATGCGGCAGATCCTTTAGGGAGCCGGGCGCGACTCTGCGTCCCTGTTCATAATCCATTGACAACCCACCGATCACTGTGCAAAAGAAAGCAGCTGTGCCAGCGTAGCTCAGTGGTAGAGCAGCTGATTCGTAATCAGCAGGTCCAGGGTTCAAGTCCCTGCGCTGGCTCTGGTTTTCCGGGCGATTCAGATTTCAGCATGCCAACCTATTGCTAACAGAAAATGGATAAAAAAGGGCAGGGTCATGAAAAGAAAAAAGCCCGGGTCGATGCCCGGGCCGTATTCTGTTACCTTAGTTTAATTTACATAAAGGCAGGCAACCTTCGCCGCCGCCGTTTTTTATACACGCTAAACAGTTTTCCATGACGTGCCTCCTTATTCCTTCGTTGAATTTTTTGATGGAATATTTTGCAAATGGGTTCACTTCTCCCTCGATCATATCAGGGCCGCAGGACCGATGCCCCGCCCGTGATAATCTCCACCATTGAGTATGGTGCATTATCTTCGGTTTCTCGGAGCCTGTAAGACCAAATAGTTATCGCAGAGATCTACATATCAAACTGTATTCCCGTAGCGTTCA
>JALOOZ010000078.1 GCA_025454155.1 Thermodesulfobacteriota bacterium | reverse complement strand
ATTCGAACATCGGCCCCATATATTGGGGGTTCGGATATGCCGAGGGCGGGATGAGCGCACTCTACTTCTCACTCGGAGCCAGACAATATTAACTTTCGGAGCACGATGCTGCCCCAAGGATGCATTGATAAAGATGGACTGCATCTGCGGATTCCATGGGGCAACATCACCAGGAGGAATTATGAGGAAGGTCCTCATTGTGATGGGCATGACCGTCTCATTCCTGTACTGCGGCATGGCGTATGCCCAGCCCGTGACGGCTGCCGATGCCGGCAGCACAGCACCCCCCGGGCAGCCGATCGTGTTCGGCAGCAAGACGATCTTCAACGTCAACAACATCCAGGGCTATTCCGCGCAGGAACGGGCGAGAACGATCACCAACAGAATCAATACAGTTGCAGGGAACCTCCTTATTGATACAACCTCCATAAAGACGAGCACCTATGACCAGCCCATCACCCTCATCAGCGCAGGCAACGAGCTGCTCATGGTCGTCTTTGAAGAGGATGCCAGGGCAGCTGGCCTCAGCAGGCATGAGCTTGCATCAGACTGGAGCGCCAGACTGAGTTCTGCCATCGGGACGTACCGGCAGGAGCACACCATGAGATGGATCATGGCCGGCGTCGTCACAAGCCTCATCGCCACCATGATCCTCGTTCTGGTTTTTCTTGTTCTGAACAGGGGTCATCGCAAGGCAGTCACGGCACTGCATGCCTGGATAGACAGGAAAAAGGTGTCCATTCATATCCAGTCCCTGGAGCTGATGACGCCGGAAAGGATCGAGGGGATCCTTTCCGGTCTACTCGGCGCTATCCGTCTCCTCCTCATGCTCATCGTATTGTACGGCTACAGCCATGTGGTGCTGAAATCGTTCCCGTGGACTTCAGCGTATGCGAGCCAGATTCTCCACTTTGTCATCAGGCCGTTTCAGGTTATCGGAGGGGCCGTCTGGCTGCATGTCCCCAATCTGTTCCTTGTGGCGATCATCGCCGGGCTTGCTTATTATGCCGTGAAGCTTCTGAGTTTCTTTTTCACCGAGGTGGAGAAGGGCACCATCACGCTCCAGGGTTTTCATACCGAATGGTCGCTGCCCACCTACAAGATCTGTCGTGCACTGGTCATCGTTGTGGCGGCAATCATGGCCTTTCCCTACATCCCGGGCTCCAGTTCGCCTGCATTCAAGGGCATCTCCCTCTTCCTCGGCGTGCTCCTGTCTCTCGGTTCCTCTTCTGCGGTCTCGAACATACTGGCCGGGTACACGCTCATCTACCGGAGGGTCTTCAAGGTGGGAGACCGGGTGAAGATCGCCGACTTCACTGGTGATGTCATGGAAATGAGGCTCCAGGTGACCCATCTGCGGACCATCAAGAACGAGGAGATCGTGGTGCCGAGCTCCATGATCATCAACAGCCACGTGATCAACTACAGCTCTCTGGCCCGTCAGCAGGGCCTCATCCTGCACACGGCCGTGACCATCGGGTATGATACGCCCTGGCGGCAGGTCCATGCCCTGCTGCTCCTGGCCGCTGAAAGGACTCAGGGGCTGCTGCGCGAACCGGTGCCCTTTGTTCTCCAGACTTCCCTGGATGATTTTTATGTCTCCTATGAGCTGAACGCATACACCGACAATCCCCTTACCATGGTCCAGGTCTATTCCGACCTCCACAAGAATATCCAAGACGCATTCAACGAGTATGGCGTCCAGATCATGTCGCCATCGTACCGGTTCGATCCGGACCGCCCGAAGATCGTGCCCAAGGAACAATGGTATGCAGCCCCGGCAGAAACGCCTGATGCCGGGTACCGGAAGGATTAGAAGGGCAGGTGTTCATGGCTCACCAAAAGGAGACTCTCCATGAGATCATATTTTGACCGGAACAGTACTATAGTCCTGCTGCTATTGGTCTTCACAATCGCACCAAGTCCCAGCCTGTGGGCATGGACCGAGCATCCCCTCGTCATCCATGAGACACTGGTGGCTCTCCCCGATGTGCGGGATGCACAACCGGTGAAGGTCGAGGGCCTCGACTCGTTCCTCACGGCAGAGGAGAAAGGTCTGGTCGGGCTGCTGGAGAGCGAGGAGACCTGGGCACGTGCAAACCTCATGTGGTACCGGCCCCTTCCCGAGGGTCTGGAATTCAGGGTCACCGGGAATGCAGAAGACATCAGACTACGTTTCTGCCATGCCGTCAGGATCAATCCCCAGACCAGATTCGGCCTCTATCTGCAGTTCGTCCCCGGGGCTGACACGGGAGGGAGACCGGGCATCACACCGGACCGGCTCACCTTCCTCAAGGATCTCTCTGAATGGAAATCAACAACGTTCGCGGAACTGAAGGCAGGGGAGACGGTTTCCCCCCTCGATATCGTGACGACAGCCAGCGACGAGCCCGACTTCGGACTCGATATCGGCCTGTATGAGGACAACGGTACCGATTTCGGCAGGATCTACGGCTTCGGGATGCAGCCCTTCGGGAACCCCAACCTGGAATACAGCAGTCAGGGGCCGTTCCACATGGGATACTACCACGAAGCGTGGATCATCAACACCTTTGGCGGCTTCGTGAAGAAGACCTATCCGGAGCACCGTATCCATCTCTACAAGTCACTTTCCGAGTATGCCTTCCGGACTGGTCACGACTACTGGGGGTGGCGATTCATGGGCATAGGCCTCCACTATGTCATGGATCTCACCCTGCCGTATCACACAACCCTGCTTCCCGGGGTGAGCACCATCCGGATGCTCTGGATAAATATCCTCGACATGATCGGGATCTCCGGTCCCATGGCCGAGGCTATCCAGCTTGTTTCAAACAGGCACACCGCTATAGAAAAGTTCCAGCAGATGGCCATGCAGGAAGCTTACCGGGCAAAGAACCATGATTACACGGTCTTTGTGGCCCTCAGGTCCGTCGAGGCATGCCCCGAATGGGACGACAGGACCCCGCGCTATGAAATCTCGGCCAAGAGCAACGCCCTTTCGGGCAAAGCGGACAAGGTCATGGAGGAGACCATGCCCCAACGCTGGGTCTCCGACCCCTCCTTTGAGCTCGGAACCAGTCCGGAACAGGACGATATCCTGGCCATGATGAAGCAGAAGGACGGGAATGAGGGCATAGACATAAATACGGATCTTTTAAGGGAAATGCTTGAGCCGCTACCCGGGTACACCTGCTCGTATGTCCGCAGCATTCTGGTGAAATGAGGCTGGAGGAGATATCATAGTGAAGAAGGGATCACTCGGTATCATGATCGCGGTTTCTTTCGGTATGTCCCTGTTCATGGCGTCGTGCATAACGGAGAAGGCGCTCTACGAATCTGCTGCCGGGAAAGGAGAGCTTCCTCAATGGCGTCTGCTGGCACGAGCGAGAGAGAACTATGGGCCTTATATCAAGTGGAAGCAGGACCTGATCAAGGAACTCAATGAAGGCAGCTCGGTGGTGCACACCAGGCTGGGCCCGGTGGAATATGCCGTCAATGGTGAGAGCGGGCCGTACCTTGTGGTCATGCACGGAGGCCCGGGCGGGTACGACCAGACCGCAGCCCTGTTCAGCGACATGTTCGGAAAAGGGTTCCGGATCCTCAGCTGGTCCCGGCCCGGCTATCTCCGGACGCCCATTCAGGATGGGAAAACATATGAAGAGCACGCCGAGGTGGCGGCCGCACTCATGGACGAGCTGGGCATCAGGAAGGCAGCAGTGCTCGGTTACTCGGCAGGCGGCCCGGTGGCCATCCACTTCGCCACCCGGTACCCGGATCGTATCTGGGCCCTGATCCTCGAGTGCGCAGTGACCCAGCAGTGGGTCATCAGCTCGGAAAACCTTCGGGAAAAGATCTACTTCGGGTACCTCATGTACAATGACCCGTTTCTCTGGACCTCGGATGTGACCGGCCAGATGTCTCCACGGCTCATCGGCATGTCCACCATCGAGATGGAAAGTTCGCTGGACAAGGACGCGACAAAGAAGCTGATGGACAGCATCATGCAGGACCCCCGGAGGGTGAAGGTGCTCACCGGCCTGATGAAAAGCATGAGCCCCGGGGAGCTCCGCCAGGACGGCATGGAGAACGACGTGGAGCAGCTGGAAAAGGTGAAAGACCTTCCCCTGAAAAAAATTAAGGCACCCACCCTGATCATCCATGGCACCGACGATGCGGATGTCACGGTTGCGGATGCAGCCTTTGCAGCCAATAGAATACCCAATTCAAAATTATATCTCGTGCATGGCGGGTTCCATGTCCTGGCACTGACGGATGCGATAGATACGATAACCGAGCAGAGAGTCCTGTTCCTGAAAAAGCACGCCCCGAAGTGAACGAGGAGATAAGGTATGAACTGGAAACAAATCCTTGTTATGATAAGTGCTTGTATCGTTTCAGCACTGATTGTGTGGCATGACCTGCCCATTGAATTTCCCATGATGATCTTCAAGGGGCTCATGCTGTTTCTGAAATTATTTACAGTGCTGGCCTTGACCACCTTTGCCTATATATTAGCAGGACCGAAGAAGTAGTCATCATGTGAACCTCTTCCCCCTGGAGGACATGACGGAACAGAAAGGAACTTTGACCCAGGATCGCAAGCAGGCACCGGAAGAGGTGCTGGAGAATATATCCCATCAGGTGAGCTATGGAACTCTTTGTTAAAAGCATACTCAATGCCTTCCGATCGATGCGTTTCATGCAGCTGGTGGTTTTTTCCCTTGCGGTGCTGCTGCTGCAGGCCATATTCCACCAGTGGCCCTTCATGTATCTGGCGATCAGCTTCATGTACCTCTATGCGCTGCTGGTGGCTCTGTCGGTCAGCGGCACCAGTGCGACGGGGCGCTTTCTGCTGATAGTGCTCTGGGCGCTTTCCCTGGTCACCAGGTTGTTTATACCTGCAGGGCAGGAGGCGCTGTTCTTTGTCCTGTCCAAGGGCATGGCCGTAGCATTGCTGGTAGCCGTCATTTTCCACATCTCGCACTATATCATGACCAGCCATCGCGTGACGGTCAACGCACTGTTTGCAGCCGTGGTGATCTACCTCCTGATAACCCTCCTGTTTGCCCAGTTGTATTCGATAACCAACCTCCTGTCGCCGGGAAGCTTCTCCTTTCCAGGAGACACGGCGGGCATGAAAGGCTCTCTGGCCGATATCACCTTCAATTACTACAGCTTCGTCACCATAGCCACCCTCGGATACGGCGATATCGCCCCGCGCTACCCCATCGCGCAGATGCTTGCATCCATTGAGGCGGTTATAGGTCAGTTCTATGTCGCGATTGTGGTGGCGTGGCTGGTCAGCCTGTATACCACTGATATGAGGGGAACCAATGGATGAACGGCCAGAATCGTTCAGGCGTGCCGATATTAAGTCTATTTGCCGAAATATCGGCAGAGATATAATCCATAGTCTCCGCGTGTTCCAGCTTTTCACCTTAAACATCAATCTCTTATCGCCATTGCTGGGAAACACTCTCACCTGGCATGATTCTGGCTGTAATGAAACAGGTTTTGTCGTTTTCTTCAAGCTCTGTGTACCAAGTTACTCGAAGGGAGGAAGTGATCAATGAAAAAGTCCGAGAAGGTACCGTCCCAAGATCTCGCTACGGTTTTTGCTGTTGCGGCCACCCGGGTTGACAAGTGGTCCGATCTGCATGCCCTGAGTCGTGCATGGGCGACGGCAGCTGCGCAGGGACTGGAGGCCGAACGCCTGCAGGCCGATGTATCCCGCAGCTTCGCTTCGATCGTCCGGCTCGAATACTGCTGGGCCTATCCCGGCTCCCGTCTGCTGAAGGCCATAAGCGATGCCATTGCGCAGCGCGACGCCGTTGCCCTGGCGCGGCTGGTCCAGAAGGTTTCCGGCGCCCTGCTGTCGGGTGACTACCGTCGCGTCGACTTCGCGTGGGATCCTTCCGCGGAAGGCGACGTCCACCCGCTGGAATCCGCGCTGCCGCCGGATGTGGATCGATCAGCGGCGTACAAGCCATATTTCGAGGCGCTGATTGTGACTCCGGCAGACCCCTCCGGCTGGGAACGGGCCCGCGAGGACATGAGGCGCATGTATCGTGCCGAAGATGCGTTCCGCTACGAGGTGGTCCAGGTCGGCAGCTTCGAGGATGCGGCTCTGGCCGTCATGGCGAACGACAATCTGCAGGCCGTGGTGATTATCGATGGCTTCCAGTACGCGTCGCGCCACGACATACCCGACCTGCGCGCGTTCCTCGACCGCTACCTGAAGATCGATCAGACGAACATCGCGCCGGGCGGATTGGCCACGGCACTGACCCGGGCCATCAAGAAATACCGGCCCGAGCTCGATATCTACCTGCTCTCGGACCGGACGGTCGAGAACATGGCCGGCAGCGATGATCTCTCACTGGTGAGACGCGTGTTTCATCACGTCGAGGAGCCCATGGAGATACACCTGTCCATCCTGGACGGCATCGGCGACCGCTACGAGTCGCCGTACTTCAACAACCTCAAGAAGTATGCACAGCGACCCATCGGCACCTTCCACGCGCTGCCCATCGCGCGCGGCAAGTCCGTGTTCCGTTCGAACTGGATCCGGGACATGGGCCAGTTCTACGGAACCAACATCTTCTTCGCCGAATCATCGGCAACGACCGGCGGACTCGACAGTCTGCTCGAACCAACCGGCAACATCAAAAAGGCGCAGGATATGGCTGCACGTGCCTTCGGCGCCAAGCGCGCCTATTTCGGGACCAACGGCACCTCCACCTCGAACAAGATCGTGGTGCAGGCGGTGTGCAAGCCGGGCGACATCGTGATCGTGGACCGAAACTGTCACAAATCACACCATTACGGATTCGTGCTGAGCGGGGCACAGCCGTACTACGTCGAGGCGTTCCCGCTCACGCAATACTCGATGTACGGCGCGGTGCCGCTCAGGACGATCAAGAAGGCGCTGTTCGACTGCATGGCCGAGGGCAAGCTCGACCGGGTCAAGGTCATCGACATGACCAACTGCACCTTTGACGGGCACATGTACAACCCGCGCCGGCTCATGGAGGAGTGCCTGGCCATCAAGCCGGACCTGATCTTCCTCTGGGACGAAGCCTGGTTCGGCTTCGCCCGTTTCAGCCCCTTCCACCGCCGCCGCACCGGTCTCGGGGCAGCGGCCGCACTGACGGAGCGCTATCGCAGCCAGGCCTACCGCGACGAATACAAGGCCTTCGCTGCGAAGGCAGGCAAACTCAACCCGAAGAACGCGAAGCTCCTTGACATGCACCTGCTGCCAGACCCGGACAAGGTGAGGATCCGCGTGTACCAGACCAACTCCACCCACAAGTCCATGTCGGCCTTCAGGCAGGGATCGATGATGCTCATATGGGACGAGGACTTCCACAAGGTCGAGGGGCCGTTCGAGGAGGCATTCTTCGCCCACACCTCGACCTCGCCGAACCTGCAGCTGATCGCCTCGCTGGACGTGGCGCGGCGCCAGATGGAACTGGAGGGCTACGGCCTGACCTTGCGCATGACCGATCTGGCCATAAGGATCCGGCGCGCGGTCAATTCCCACCCGCTCATCTCGAAGTACTTCAGGGTGGCGTCTCCGGAGGACATGATCCCTGCGGAGTTCCGCGGCTCAGGGCTGAAGGACTACGGCCCGCCGCACTCGACGTGGACCGAGGCGGTGGAAGCGCTGGACAACGACGAGTTCGCACTCGACCCGACGCGCCTGACGCTCATATGCGGCGGCGCCGGTTTCGACGGCACGCAGTTCAAGGGGCTGCTCTCGGACCGTTTCGACATCCAGATAAACAAGACCTCGCGCAACAGCGTGCTGGTCCAGACCAATATCAATAACACGCACAGTGACGCAGCGCTGCTGATCAAGGCGCTTGCCGACCTGTCGCGCGACATCGAGCAGCGCCTGGCCCAGGAAGGCAAGCCGGGCAGGGAGGCCTTTGACTCGAAGGTGAACTCTCTGATGACCGACGTGCCCGACCTGCCGAACTTCAGCCGTTTCCACGATGCCTTCCGCGACAATCCAAAGGCGGTGAGCAACGAGGGCCACATGCGGCCGGCGTTCTTCATGGCGTACGACGAAGCCAACTGCGAATTCGTCAAGCTCTCCAGCAAGGAGATCGACGAGCGGCTCAAGAAGGGCCCCGAGATGGTGTCGGCGAACTTCGTGATCCCCTATCCCCCCGGCTTCCCGATCATGGTGCCGGGCCAGGTGATCACCTCCGACACCATCACCTTCATGCGCAAGCTCGACGTGAAGGAGATTCACGGCTACCACGCCGCCTCGGGCCTGAAGCTGATCAAGCCCTCGGTGCTGGCGGCCCGGAAGAGCATCGGCAGGGAGTAGGTGTAGGAGGAGTGAAACGAAACGGTCTGTAAAAACCAGGAGGTGTATATGCTGGCATTCTTCGAATTCCTGAGTGCGAATCCCTACATACTGCTGTTTTTCACGGTGGGGATGGCAGTCTATATCGGCAAGTTCTCGGTGAAAGGCTATGGTCTGGGCATGGTGGCCGCGGCGGTCGTGGTGGGCTGCGCACTGGCGACCTGGGCCTCGACCTACGGCGTGAAGCTTGAGCTCGACAACTTCGCCAAGTCGCTCTTCTACTACCTGTTCATGTACGGGGTGGGGCTCCGCGTAGGGCCTGCGTTCTTCAACAGCCTCAAGAAGGACGGGCTGACGTTCACCATCCTGGCCGTTATCTGCTCGGTGGCGGGCCTGTTCCTGGTCGTCTTCAGCGCCAAGATGTTCGGGCTTCCGCCAGGCGCCGCCGGCGGCATCCTCGCCGGTTCCCAGACCATGTCCGCGGCTATCGGTACGGCTGAAATGGCCGTCTCGCAGGGCGCCTACAAACTGCCCGAGGGCTTCACCGCGGATCAGGTCTCCAGCATGATAGCGCTGGGATACGGCGTAACCTACATCGCCCCGCTGGTGGGGCATTGACGCGCGCAAGGCCGCCAGGGAGTATGAAGCTGCCCATGGAGTAGCCAACGTCGACGACGCCGGTCTTTCCGGCTACCGTGCCGGCGGGCTGCGCGCCTACAGGCTGGAGAACAAGACCACCGCGGGCCAGTCCATCGCGAAGTTCCGCCAGTCGTATCCGCAGTACCGCATCGCCAACGTGGTGCGTGGGGCCGACATGCTCGGCGCCTCTGCGGACCTCGTCATGCAGCAGGGCGATATCGTGGCCATCGGCGGCAGGCTCGAGGACCTTACCTCGAACATAGGCCTGTTAGGTCCCGAGGTGCCCGACGCCAAGGCGTTGAACATCCCCCTGGATCAGGCCGAGATCCTGGTTACCGAGAAGGGAATGGACGGCAAGGTGCTCAAGGAGTTCCGCCATGAGGAGATCGCCGGACAGCTGCAGCTGACCCGCATCGAGCGCAGCGGCGAGCCGATTCCGCTGGGCGCGGAAACCACCCTCAAGCGTTTCGACGTGCTCTTCGTGACCGGACTCAAGAGCGCGGTGGAGAAGCTGGCAGCCAAGCTGGGCAAGATCGCCAGGCCGAGCACATCGACCGACCTGCTCACGCTTTCAGGGGGCATGGTCCTGGGACTGCTCATCGGACAGATCAACGTGCCGGTAGGCAGCTTCTCGGTAGGGCTCGGCAACGCCGGCGGCCTGCTGCTTTCGGGCATCTTCGTGTCCTCCATCGTGTCACGGCTGCGCTTCTTCGGCAGCACACCCAATGCGGCGCGCAACATCCTCGAGGACCTGGGCCTGGTGACGTTCATCGCCATCGTGGGCATAAACGCCGGGGCCACGCTGCTCGCACAGCTCACGGGCTCCATCGCGGTCAAGATCCTCGTGGCCGGCTTCATCGCCAGCACAGTCCCGCCCATACTCACGTGGGCGATCGGGTTACATGTATTCAAGATCAACCCGGCCGTGCTGATGGGCGGCGTAGCCGGGTCCCGTTCCCATTCCGGTCCCTGCCGCGAGGCCGCCAAGGAGATAGGCAGCAGCGTGCCGTGGGTTGGATTCCCGGTGGGTTATGCGGTCTCCGGTGTGCTGTTTACGGTGTTCGGCTACTTCGCCATGGTGCTTTCGCAATAGCGTGCTGTACGAGGTTGAGAAGATCGAGGATGGCTCTTCTGAAAATCGGGGAGCCATCCTCCTGCCCCGTGCTCCCTGAACGGGACGGGCTGCACGTTGACGAGGTGCAGCCAATAAGTTAAGATCTCCCTTTGAGTCCAAGGGCATCTGGGCCCCCCAAGGGATGGGGCGGCTGACCATAACCGTGCGACGAAGGAACCGGACGAAAGACAACAAAAAAAAGGAGCAATACCATGGAACACTTTGTTCTGGCCCTTCAGGAGCATCCGGAACTGGCCATTTTTCTGGCTCTTGCCATGGGATTTCTCATCGGGAAACTGAAAATCGGATCCTTCAACCTCGGGATCGTTGTCGGCACTCTGCTCGCCGGGGTGATCATCGGGCAGCTGGACATCAACGTGTCGCCGACCGTGAAGAGCGTTTTCTTCCTCCTCTTCCTCTTCACCACCGGGTACAAGGTCGGGCCCCAGTTTTTCCGGGGACTGAAAAAAGACGCCCTGCCGCAGCTTGCGGTCACTGTCGTCTTGTGCGTCACCTGCCTGCTCTCGGCCTTTTTCGCTGCGAAAATTCTCGGGTATGACATGGGGACAACGGCGGGCATGCTGGCCGGGGCCTTCACCGAATCCACGGTCATCGGGACGGCCAGCGACGCCATCAACCGCCTCAGCATCCCGGACGCTCAGAAGACCCTCCTGATGAACAACATCCCGGTGGCCTATGCGGTCACATACCTCATCGGCACCGCCTTTATCGTGTGGTTCCTGCCGAACATCGGGCCCAGGCTGATGGGGGTGAACCTGAAGGAGGAAGGGCGGAAGCTCCAGGCCAAGATCTCGACCGCGGAAGAGACGGAGGCCGGGGTGCAGTCAGCCTTTCAGACCTTCGGGGTCCGGGCATACCGAGTGACCAACGAGAAGATGGTGAACAAGACCATCGCGGAGCTCGAGGCCATGCCCAAAGAGGCGCGGGTCTTCATCACGCGTGTCCGTCACGACGGCGAGATCGTCGAACCCGATTCTTCCACGGTCATTCATACCGGGGATGTGGTTGCGGTCATGACCCGTACGGAGCTGCTCATGGCCCGGGGCGTCGAGATCGGTCCCGAAGTCGACGACAAGGCCCTCCTCGACTTTCCCCAGGAGTTCCTTGACGTGGTGATCACCAACAAGGCCCTGGTCGGAAAAACTCTCCGGGAACTCGGGGCCTCGGGGTTTGCCCGTGGGGTCTTCCTGCGGAAGCTCCTGAAGCTCGGGGAGCCGATGCCATTCACCGTTGAGACCCGTATCGACCGGGGCGACGTGGTGAGTCTGGTCGGCGCCAAGCGGGACGTGGAACGGGCGGCCCAGGAGATGGGGTACGCGGACCGGCCGGCGATCACGACCGACATGATCTTCGTGGGCCTGGGCATCTTTTTTGGGGGGCTCGTCGGGCTCTTGACCATCACCCTTGGCGGACTCCCGATCACCCTGACGGTCAGCGGCGGCGCCCTGGTCATGGGCCTGGTGTTCGGGTGGCTCCGGTCCGTGCGGCCGACGTTCGGCCGCATCCCCGAGCCGGCCATGTGGGTCTTCGACACCGTCGGATTGACGGTCTTCATGGCCGTGGTGGGTCTTGGGGCGGGCCCCAGCTTCATCGCCGGGCTTCAGAAATCAGGAATCAGCCTGGTCTTCGTGGGGCTCTTGGTTGCCGTTCTGCCCCACCTCACGGCGATCCTCTTCGGGCGGTACATCCTGAAGATGAACCCCCTGATCCTCCTGGGCGCGTGTTCCGGTGCCGGGACGATCACTGCGGCGCTCCGCGCAGTCCAGGACGAGGCCCAAAGCAAGCTTCCGGCGCTGGGTTATACCGTGCCCTATGCGCTGGGCAACATCATACTGACGGCGTGGGGGCCGGTCATCGTGGCCATGATGGCATGAGGCACAAGGATTTTATAAAACATGCGCCCGTTGCGCATAAGCCACTGAAAGGGGAATGGAAGGGAGAGCCTATGAGCATTCGTCATATCTTTGACCGAGTCGATTCCGGAATGAAAAGGGTGGAGATTCCTCTCCGATTCCTGGTGCCGGTCCTCACCATCATCCTGACAGCAACCCTGATGATCTCCGGTTGCACAAAGAAACTGCCGGCACCTCCCCCCCCGGTCGTAGAAGTCGCCGAGGTGGAGGTGAAAGACATTCCCATTTCCGCCGAGCTCGTCAGTACCCTGGACGGCATGGTCAATGCCACCATACGCGCACAGGTGCAGGGTTACCTCATCAAACAGAATTACAAGGAGGGTGAACCCGTACATAAGAACCAGGTGCTCTTCGAGATCGACCCGAGAACATTTCAGGCCACCTTCAACCAGGCCAAGGCCCGATGGGACCAGGCCAAGGCCAATCTTGCTCGGATAAAACCCCTTGCAGCCCAGAATGCGGTGAGCCAGAAGGACCTCGATGACGCCATCGGCAACGAACAATCAACAAAGGCCAACTACGACAAGGCCTCTCTGGAGCTTGAATTCACCAGGATAACATCCCCCATTGACGGAATCGCAGGCATTGCCAAGGCCCAGCTCGGCAACCTCGTAGGCCCGGGACAGATCGAGGAGTTGACCACGGTTTCCACCGTTCACCCAATCAAGGCCTATGTCTCCATCAGCGAGCAGCAGTATTTGAAGATTCAGGAAATCAAACTTAAAAGAGAAAAAGAAAAAGAAACAGTAGGCAAAATCCAGCTAGAGCTGATCCTTGCAGACGGCAGTCTTTTCCCCCACAAAGGAGAATTTGCCTTTGCAGACAGGCAGGTCGATGAGCGGACAGGAACCATCAGGGTGGCAGCGACATTCCCGAATCCGGACAATATGCTCCGACCGGGACAGTTTGCGCGGATTCGGGCCCTATTGGGAACACAGAAGAATGCCATGCTCATCCCCCAGCGTGCAGTGAAGGAGGTTCAGGGAAGATATCTGGTGGGCCTCATCGATGCAGATAACAAGGTGGTCATAAAAGAGGTGGAGGCAGGCCAGCAGATTGGACAGCTCTGGGTCATCAACAAGGGATTGCAGCCCGGTGACAAGGTTATTGCCGAGGGTATCCAGAAGGTCAAGGAAGGTCAAGTGGTGAGTCAGAAACCATTTGTGCCGCCATCACAGGCTACGCCTGGTGAAGGGCCCGAGGCAGGAGCACAGCCGGGAACAGAGCAGAAGCCTGAGGCTGAACCGGCAACCCAGGCGAATCCGGACAAGGTAGACAGCCATGGCTAAATTTTTCATCAACAGGCCCATCGTCGCCATTGTCATCGCCATCATAATGGTCATCGTGGGCGTTGTGGCCATACTGTTCCTTCCCATCGCCCAATACCCGAACATCGTCCCACCCGAGATGGTCGTGAACACCTTCTATACCGGAGCCGACGCCCAGACGGTGGAGCAGTCGGTTGCCACGCCCATTGAGCAGGAGATGAGCGGCGTGGACAACATGAACTACATGTACTCCCTGAACGCCAACAACGGCGAGCTCAAGATGTACGTCAACTTCGACGTGAAGACCGACCCGAACATCGACCAGGTGCTCGCCCAGATGCGCCAGAGCCAGGCCGCCGCCAAGCTGCCCAAGGAAGTGACCAACTACGGCGTAACCGTGAAAAAATCCACCTCCTCCCCGCTGATGCTCATCTCGCTCTACTCGCCGAAAGGCACCTATGATGCCACATTCCTTGCCAATTATGCCTACATCAACCTGAACGACCAGATCACCCGAGTGGCCGGGGTCGCCAGCGTCACGGTCTTCGGGGCAGGGCAGTACGCCATCCGCGTCTGGGTCAAGCCGGACCAGCTGGCCAAGCTCAACCTCACGATTCCCGAGATTGTGAGTGCGGTCCAGAAACAGAACACGGTGAACCCGGCCGGTCAGGTGGGCGCCGAGCCGGCGCCCCCGGGCCAGGAATTCACCTATGCCATAAAGGCACAGGGGCGCCTTGAGACGCCCGAGCAGTTCGGCAATATCGTGCTGCGGGCCAACCCTGACGGCTCGCTGGTGCGCCTGAAGGACGTGGGCCGTGTGGAACTGGGGACCCAGACCTACTCGATGATCGGCAGGCTCAACGGCAAGCCATCGGCCGTTCTTGGCGTTTACCAGCTGCCCAACACGAATGCCATCGCAGCTGTGGACGGCGTTAAAAAACTCATGGAGTTCGCTAAACAATCCTTTCCGCCGGATCTTGACTATACGGTGTCCCTGGATACAACCCTGTCCGTGCGCGAGGGCCTGAAAGAGATCCTCAAGACACTGTACGAAGCCATGATCCTGGTTATCATCGTGGTTTTCGTCTTCCTCCAGGGATGGCGAGCCACCCTTATCCCGGCCCTGGCCGTTCCGGTCTCGCTCATTGCCACCTTTGCATTTTTCCCGCTCCTTGGTTTCAACATCAATACCATTGCGCTCATGGGGATGGTGCTCGCCATAGGCCTTGTCGTTGATGACGCCATCGTGGTGGTGGAGGCGGTGGAGCATCACATTGAAAAAGGCCTGTCGCCCAAGGATGCGACCATAAAGGCCATGGAAGAGGTTTCAGGGCCTGTCATAGCCATTGCCTGCGTGCTGTCGGCCGTCTTCATCCCCACCATCTTCATCCCCGGCATCACCGGCAGGCTCTACCAGCAGTTTGCCGTGACCATCGCCATATCCGTGCTCATCTCGGCCTTCAATGCGCTCACGCTCAGTCCCGCGCTGGCCGCCATGATCCTCAAACCCAAAAAGCAGACCCGGGGCCCCCTGGGCAAGTTCTATGCATGGTTCAACCGGGTCTTCGGCAGGGCCACGGACGGGTATGTCAACTGGAGCGGCATCGCCATCCGGAAGCTGGCCATGAGCCTCCTGTTCCTGGTCTTGATCACCGGTGTCACGGGATTCCTCGGTATGAAACTCCCCAGCGGTTTCCTGCCCGAAGAAGATCAGGGATACATCTTCGCCGGCCTGCAGCTGCCCGACGCGTCCTCCCTCCAGCGTACCGATGCAGCCACCAGGGAGGCGGAGAAGATCATCATGAAGACCCCCGGCGTCGAGTACTGTACCGCCATTGCCGGGTTCAACATGCTCAGCGGCATAACCAACACCTACAGCTCGTTCTTCTTCATAACTCTCAAACCCTGGGAAGAAAGAAAAACCATACAGGAAAGGTACAAATACATCATGTACAACCTGAACAAGGGCCTCATGGGGCTGCCCCAGGGTACTGCCTTTGCCTTCTCTCCTCCCGCCATCCAGGGCATAGGCACGTCTGGTGGTGTCACCATGCTGCTTGAGGATCGTGCGGGAAAGGATCTTGCATTCCTCTGGGAGAACACCCAGAAGTTCATAGCTGAAGTGAAGAAACACCCGGAGATTGCCCGCGTCACCACCACGTTCACCCCCACCGTGCCCCAGATATTCGTGGATGTGGACAGGGACAAGGTGCTCAAGCAGGGGGTGGACCTGAGTGATGTCTACCAGTGCCTCCAGACGTTCATGGGAGGCTACTTCGTGAACTACTTCAACCGGTTCGGCCGCCAGTGGCAGGTCTATGTGCAGGCTGAAGGGGAGTACCGGACCCGGGCCGAGCAGCTGGGACAGTTCTATGTCCGCAACAGCAAGGGAGACAGTGTGCCCCTTTCGGCGGTCACGAGACTGGAAAACCGTGCCGGACCCGAATTCACCATGCGGTTCAACCTCTACCGGTCCGCCCAGATCAATGCAGTTGCGGCACCGGGCGTCAGTTCACTCGATGCCATGAAGATCATGGAGGACGTGTTCAAACAGACCATGCCGAGCGAGATGGGCTTTGACTACATGGGCATGAGCTACCAGGAGAAGAAGGCGCAGGAAGGCGTGCCGGTGTCTGTCATCTTCGCCCTGTCCCTGCTCTTCGTCTTCCTCATTCTTGCCGCCCAGTACGAGAGCTGGTCGTTGCCCTTCAGCGTTCTCCTGGGTACGCCCATAGCCGTATGCGGCGCCTTTGCGGCCATCCTGCTGGCTCGTTTGGAGTTCAATCTGTATGCGCAAATCGGTCTCATCATGCTCATCGGCCTTTCGGCGAAAAACGCCATCCTTATCGTGGAGTTCGCCAAGGAGGAATCCAAGAAGGGCAAAGGCATTGCCGAGGCTGCCCTGGAAGGAGCCAAACTGCGCCTGCGCCCCATCCTCATGACATCCTTCGCCTTTATTCTGGGCTGCGTGCCTCTGGCCATGGCCACAGGCTCGGGGGCACTGTCACGGAAGGTGATGGGCATGGCAGTCATAGGGGGTATGCTGGCTGCCACGGGCATTGCCATCTTCATCATCCCGGTTACGTACTACCTGATTGAAACGCTCGTCAGCAAAAAAGAGAAGAACAAGGGAGGGGACGCGCCGCCCCAGCATCCGGATGCTTCGGAAGGGAGGGCATGACATGAAGAAGGCCAGCATCTTCCTTATCACCATAGCCTTGGCCGGATGTGCCATAGGCCCTGACTATACGCGCCCCACGCAGGAAATGCCGATGTCCTGGCGTTTCGAAGAACAGACCGCAGCGAAGGACGCGGCCAACATGGCGTGGTGGGAGCAGTTCAATGACCCGGTCCTGAAAGAGCTCATCCAGATCGCTCTGCAGGAGAATAAGGACGTGAAGATTGCCGCAGCCCGGGTCGAGCAGTTCATGGGGCTGTACGGAACCACCCGCTCCGCGCTCTTTCCGCAGGTGGGTGCAGGGGGTGTTGCCAGCAGGCAGCAGATCAGCGAGGTCACCAAGCCCTCGCCCCTTCAAGGCTCCGGCGTCGATCCGGCTTTCAGCACGTATGATGCCTTTCTCAGTGCCGGCTGGGAGATAGACCTCTGGGGAAAACTGAGGCGTGCAGACGAAGCTGCCCGGGCCAACCTGCTGGGCAGCGAGGAGGCCCGCAGGGCCGTCGTCCTGACCCTGGTCACCTCAGTGGCGAGCTCGTACGTGATCCTGCGCGACCTCGACAGGCAATTCGAGATCGCCAAACAGACGGCCATGACCCGGGAGGATTCGTACAAGCTGTTCAAGCTCCGTTTCGAAGGGGGTGTGGTCTCCGAGCTCGAACTGACCCAGGTAAAGTCCCAGTATGAAGAGGCCCTGGCGAGTATTCCCTATTATGAAAAACTCATTGCCCAGCAGGAAAACTCCTTGAGCGTACTGCTCGGGCGAAACCCCGGGCCCATCCCCCGGGGGAAACCCATCGACGACCTGGTCCAGTTGAGCGTTCCCGCCGGGCTCCCCTCCGATCTGCTGGCCAACCGGCCCGACCTCCGCCAGGCCGAGGAGGATCTGATCGCGGCCAATGCCAACATTGGTGTGGCCAAGGCACTGTATTTTCCGAGCATCTCCCTGACCGGCGCACTGGGATCAGCAAGCAGCGACCTGTCGGACCTCTTTACCGGCCCGGCCGGGACCTGGTCCTACGGGGCGAATATCGCCGCCCCGATCTTTACCGCCGGCGGCATAGCCGGGCAGGTCAAGGCGGCCGAGGCCGTTCAGCAGCAGACCCTGCTCCGCTATCAGCAGGCCATCCAGAACGCCTTTAGGGAGGTCGAGGATGCGCTCGTGGACCAGAAACGTTCCCGGGAACAACTCGAGGCCCAGAACAATCAGGTGGCAACCCTTCGCCAGTATGCCCACATCGCGAGGCTGAGGTTCGATGAAGGCTACACCAGCTACCTGGAGGTGCTGGATGCCGAGAGGTCCCTGTTCAACGCCCAGCTGTCCTACGCCCAGACACAGGGAACGATCTCCCTTTCCCTGGTGAACGTCTACAAGGCCTTCGGCGGGGGATGGATTGTCGAGGCGGACAGGTTGACGGTACCGGCCGCCGAGGCTCCAGCCAACGGGGCCAAGGAGGAGCAGCCCTAGTGGTCGTCTTAAGGAAGGGAGATTATCATGGCAAAGACTGAAAGCATCAATCCAGCAAACATCTACTCGGAGCTGACTGAATACCTTCTCGACGCGGCCCAGCGAACCGTGCTGTACTGGGACG
Organism: Thermodesulfobacteriota bacterium; assembly: GCA_025454155.1. GTDB lineage: Bacteria > Desulfobacterota > Desulfomonilia > UBA1062 > UBA1062 > MWEI01. The sequence continues at coordinate 1,548 of JALOOZ010000078.1, read as the reverse complement.
TGATGCGCCAGAGGGGGAATCAGTACCTGGAGCACATATCGGAAAAGGCCCCCAACGTGCTCCAGTTCGACTACGAGGTGCTCATGTCGGGACGAACGCTGCCCCAGCCGGTGAACTATGGGATTGTCAAGATACGGCCACCCAAGGGGACGACCATAGACGACCGCAAGCGCCCGTTTGTCATTTTCGATCCGAGGGCCGGCCATGGACCCGGCATAGGCGGCTTCAAGGCCGAGAGCGAGATCGGTGAGGCCATGCGAGCCGGGCATCCCTGCTACTTTGTCGGATTCACCCCGAACCCCGAACCCGCACAGACCATCGAGGCAGTCATCGATGCATGGGCTGTCTTCATCGGAAAGGTCACGGATCTGCACACAAAGGCCGACGGAAAGCCGGTTGTCATCGGAAACTGCCAGGCTGGGTGGGCCTTGATGATGCTGGCGGCAAAGCATCCAGGTCTCTGCGGCCCGATCATCGCGGCCGGCTCGCCGATTTCTTACTGGGGTGGCGTGCGCGGCATCTATCCCATGCGCTATACCGGCGGCATGCTCGGAGGGAGCTGGCTGGCGACACTCACGAGCGATCTGGGGAAGGGGATATTCGACGGTGCCTGGCTGGTGCAGAACTTCGAAAATCTCAACCCGGCCAACACCCTCTGGTCAAAGCAGTACAACCTGTACGCCAACATCGATACCGAAGGGCCCCGCTATCTGGGCTTCGAGCGCTGGTGGGGAGGCCATGTGCTCCTGACCGGCGAGGAGATTCAGTATATCGTGGATAATCTGTTCGTGGGCAACAAGCTCAGCACCGCTGAGATAGTGACTGCAGACGGTGTGCGGCTGGATCTCAGGAATATCCCATCGCCCATCGTCTGCCTGTGCTCAAAGGGCGACAACATCACCCCGCCGCAGCAGGCGCTGGGCTGGATCACCGACCTCTACCAGAGCGATGACGACATCATCGCCGCCGGGCAGACGATTGTTTACGCCATTCACGAAAAGATCGGCCACCTGGGCATCTTCGTGTCAGGCAGCGTGGCCAAGAAAGAGCACCAGGAGTTCGCCAGCAACATCGATCTCATCGATTGTCTGCCTCCCGGTCTCTACGAGGCAGTCTTCACGAAGAAAACGACGGATGCCGCCCATGCAGAGCTGGTAACCGGCGATTTCATCTCCCGTTTCGAGAGGCGGACCCTGAACGACATCCGCGCCCTGGGCGGCAACACCATCGACGACGAACGCTGCTTCGCAGCAGTTGCCCGTCTGTCCGAGGTTACCCAGGGCCTCTACCGCACGGCCATGCAGCCAATGGTTCGTTCCCTGGCGAACGAACAGGGTGCCGAGTGGACGCGTCGCATGCATCCGCTGCGGCTGGGATACGAAGTGCTCTCGGACAGCAATCCGGCGATGAAACCCGTTGCCTCCATGGCAGATGATGTTAAGAAAAACCGCCAGAGTGTTGCAGATGACAATCTATTCCTGCAGTGGGAAAAGAGCTTTTCCGACTGGATGGAATTCAGCCTGAACGCCTTCGGGGAATGGCGTGATA
>JALOOZ010000077.1 GCA_025454155.1 Thermodesulfobacteriota bacterium | reverse complement strand
TTACCAGCATGTTGTCCGTATTGAGCTGGAACGATCCGGCCCTGGTATATCTCGGCCCCCCTACCGTATTGATAACGAAGAACCCTTCACCGTTAATTGCCACATCCAGTGGATTGCCGGTTTCCATGGGTGTGCCGGGTGTGACATCTATGGAAGGATTCAGCGCGATGACATCTATGGGGATGATCTTATACTGCCCCTGAGCGAGCATGGAGGTATCGAGGACTTTTGAGAACTGCTTAAAACTCACTTGGTCCTTTTTGAAACCGATGGTGTTTATATTGGCAACGTTGTTGGATATCACATTGAGCCTCTCCTCCATGGCAATGGCCCCTGCTGCCGCCGTGTACATGCCCTGATCCATGACGCTCTCCTTTCAGAAGCCCTTCCAGCAAGGAAGGTGCCAGCAATCCGGAGGCCGCTTGAATCCATGATGCTGATTTGGACGAGGGGGAATAATTTTCCTGTTTCAGGGTGAAAACAGGTCTTTCTTCCTTGTCATATCTTCGATGCGATTCCTGGTAAAAACCGGGTGCCCCCGATAGGTTCGGCTCCTCCGGCCTTGCCCATAGATCCCCCTATCCAAATCAGGAGCGGTTATAAAATATATTAAAGAATTTCCATGGAAATCCGATAGAACAGGGTACGGACGGTTGAACAATCACAAGGAGTGTGTATGGAGGTCAAGAGCATCTTCATGAATCTCATCATGAGGACCTATGAGAAGCAGCATGCAATGAATGCGGGTACCGTCAGAGGCGAGGCTGATAAATATGAGGGGGATCATACGGCTGACACCGTCACGATATCCGAGAGGGCTGGCAAGAGGCTCTTCAGGGACGTTATGGAAAACAGCCTACAGAAAGGACTGCGCGAGGTTATAGTCGATGAAAATTAACTGCACACCAAATACTGAAGCACTCAAGGCATACGGGGCTCAATCGCTTCAGGGTGTTCATTCATACAAAGAATCTCCGAACAACACGAAGAATCATCAGCTCCCATCATCCGACAAGGTGAACATCTCGAGCGCCGTAAAACTCCTGCAGGACATACAGAAGGCTATAGCTGACGCGCCGGATGTCCGTATGGACAAGGTCAGGGAAGTCGAGACAAAGATCGAAAAGGGCCTCTACAAACCCGATCTGACTGTGGTAGCCGATAAGTTACTGAGTCCCAATATCAGCGACAGGATCTGATCGGTTCAGCTTGACCGATGCCACGTGTTTCACGGTAGCACCTCCCCAAAACCTCTTTTCGATTCTCCCGAAGAGAACCTCCTGGTGAAGAGCGCCATGGGGAGTAACCCCGGTGATATGAAGCAATGACCCCTTCCAGGATGCGGCTTCCTTGAAAGCGTCTGTTAGGGTTGTCTTCTGGGAACCGGCAATCATATCGAGCATGAGGAAATACGCATCCGCTCCCATGGCGATATTGGATCCAGGTTCATGCCTGTGTCCTGCATGCCGTCTGTAGAACTCGATAAATTCCATGCCCCGTGAAGACCTCACACTCTCTGCAATGAAATCTGTCTGGATGTAGACCCCTTCAAATGCCTTGCCGCCTCCTTCGAGGAGGGTTTCCTCAGTCTGGAAGAAGCTGAGCAGGAGCGGCCTGTTTGTGTCATGGGTCCGCAATCTCGTAATCACAGCCATAACATGCGCCCCTGAGTAGGGTACATAGATGGCATCTGGCTTTTCTCCCAGGAGATGGGCTATTGAACTTGCCGGATCTTCCCCTTTTTTCATATATGCAATGCCCACGATCCTGCTGCGTGTCTTGATCAATTCGGAGGAGATTAGACTGGCAGCCCTTACAACGGCGGGATCTTCAACATCCACGACAAGACCTATCCTTCTGGCCTTGAGCTCATCGGACAGGAATCTTGCGCATGCATAGGCCTGATCCTCCAGGCTGGTCCCTATCCTGAGGCCATGCTGCATTTCTTTCATCTTCCAGTCAGTCCGGCATGGTGAGGTTATAATGAAAGGGACCGGTTTCTGTCTGAGTACGTTCTCAACAGCCGCAACTTCATCTGCTGCTGCACATGATATAATCCCTGAAACCTGATCATCCATGAGCAGCCTTTGGACCGAGCCGATAAAGGCTTGTGGTGAATCGCCCGCATCCCTGAAGACAAGCTCAATCTTTCTTCCCATCTTTTCCTTAAGGAATCCGCTCGCAGTTCGTATACCGAGGGATTGCATTCCTGAAAGTTCAGTCCATGATCCTGTGGAGGGCATACAGACACCAATTTTCACCGTTTCTCCCTGAGGAACGGCTGGGATACCGGCACTCTGCTCTTGTGATTTTCCACTGCACGAGATCAGTGAAAAGGCACACATGAAGCTGACGAAAAGAACGAGCAATACTCTCAAATAGGGCCTCCGTTTTGCGTATACATGCCCCCACATGATTCCCCCTTTATTGAAGCCCGTAGTATATATCATGGAAGTGTGGTAACCAATCAATGCGAAAAACAGGTGACGGATAGGAGTTCAGCCTATCAGGGTAACGCGTGATAGAACCATCCCCTTGATTTGAATGAGTATCTCTGGCGACACGAAAGCTTGTCATGTATCAGTGGGTTGACAAGCCCTGCCAGGTATCTTGTTCTTCCGCGCGTCGGCATGAAAAACCCTGGAAAGAGCATCCAGGAGGACTTTGTGGCAAAAGTGCACGTTGCTGATAAGGCATATGACGTTGATCTCGTGATCTTCGACAAGGATGGTACCCTCATAGATTTCAAAGAGACATGGGTCCAGATCATCGGCTCCCTTATCAATGCCATGGGTACATACATACCCATGACTGATGTACTGAGAAAGAGGGTGCAGGAGGTGCTGGGCGTATCAGTGGACAGCCCTGGAATAGACGGGAACGGCCCTCTGGCAATGGGTACTTTTGTCGAATGCAACGCCCTCCTCACCTACTGCCTCTACCGCGAAGGATTGCGCTGGGATGAGGCCCAGGTGATCGTTCGCAAGCTTGGGGATGAGATTTTTCGATCAGATGTCAGAGAAAAGAGCATCAAACCGGCCCAAGGCGTTCTCACTCTGCTGAAACGGCTGAAGGAAAAGGGGGTTCACATTGCCGTTGCAACAAACGACAATGCCCAAGATGCTCTCACCGACATGTTATCCATTGGGGCAGCACAATGGATTGACATAGTTGTTGGGGCGGACAGCGTTGAAAACTCCAAACCGGCCCCTGACATGGTCAGGAAGATCTGTGAGTACTTCCATGTTGGCCCGGATTCAGCCCTTCTCATCGGCGACACCGTTATGGACGCCTTGCTAGGTAAAAACTCCGGGGTCATGCTCACGATAGGTGTTCCTGGAATCGTGACAAGACAGATGCTGGAAAAACACATGGATGTGGTCGTGGATTCACTGGATGAGATCACTTAAAGATCGCCCTCTCTTATCACTTCGACATCAAACACCATCCATGTCTCAGGTGCATCGATGCCTTCAGCATCGATATTGACCTCATCCCGCAGATATCTCTTGAGCGCCTCCCTCTCTCCAGGTGCATTTCCCAGCATACCGGGAAGAAATACCTCCTGACGGGATCCTTTCTGAAGGATAAGCCCGCTGCTGCCTCTCCTGATCTGAGAGATATCCACTAACGGTCTGGGTGTTCCCATGATTGCAATCTCAAAGCTTATATGGGGAAGTTCCTCCCTGGATAGGGGCATGAATCTGGGATCCTTATAGACGGCATTGCGGGCACTGACCCGGCATGCCATCCATGAAGGCAGCACCGCGGCTACTGTCCCCATACATCCCCTGAGTTTTCCGGAATTGAGAACGGATACGAAGATACCCCTTTTCTCAAGGAGTGGTGCTGGAGGATCCGGGAACAGCTCAGGGGTGTCGTCCAGCATCCCCTTAACCAGGAAATCCACTACTGCGCTGCGGGCACAATCGATGAGCATCACCTTTTCATGCATTGCAAGACCCATGCGTTTCACCGCTGTGATCTTACCTGAACAGCTACCACCCTGCCAGGGGTTTATCATAAAGGGATGGTTTGTTGACTCTACCCAGGAAATTAACTATATATGCGCTCAATTTGAAGCATGTGGAGATACGAACGTGGAAGATCTGAATCCCCTTATCCGCCAGCGGATCGAGAAATTCGAGCAACTCAAGAAAGAGTCAGTGGTCAGGCACTTTCCCAACAACTACAGGAAAGATACTGATATAGCATCCTTTATCACCTTATACGGCAGCGGCAGTGCCGAAGAACTCCAGGGGATATCTGCGGTTCACCGCCTCGCTGGCAGGATCATGGCATCCCGTAAGTTCGGCAAGGCATCGTTCATCCATTTCCAGGACGGGTCCGGGAAACTCCAGGCCTTCTTCGAGCTGGCAAGGCTCGGCAAAGATGCCTACGAGCTCTTTAAAAAACTCGACATCGGGGACATCATCGGCCTGTGGGGGACTCCCATCAAGACCAAGACGGGAGAGCTTTCCGTGTATGTTCAGGGATTCGAGCTCATCACCAAGTCATTCCGACCCCTGCCAGAGAAATGGCATGGCCTGAAGGACGTGGAAACAAGATACCGCCAGCGCTATGTGGATCTTATAGTCTCACCAGAGGTGAAGCAGACCTTCATCACAAGGACGAGAATCATCACTGCCCTGAGGCGATACATGGACACCCAGGGATTTCTCGAGGTGGAGACACCCATGATGCAGAGCATCCCGGGCGGTGCAACGGCGAAGCCATTCCTGACGCACCATAACGCCCTAGATATGGACCTCTACCTGAGGATCGCCCCCGAGCTCTACCTCAAACGCCTGGTGGTGGGCGGCTTCGAGCGAGTGTACGAAATTAACCGCAATTTCCGCAATGAAGGGATCTCCACACGGCACAATCCCGAGTTCACCATGATGGAATTCTACATGGCTTATGCCGACTTCGAGGACCTCATGGCCTTCACCGAGGACATGATCTCCAGGGTCGCACAGGAAGTTCTGGGAACCATGGAGGTCATGTATCAGGGGACAGCCATCGATCTGGCCCCCCCCTGGAAGCGCTATACCCTCAAGCAGGCTGCCTTCGGGGTGGGTGGCGTAGAACCTGCGGTCATGGATGACAAGGAGAAGGCAAAGGCTTTCTGCAAGGAATCAGGCATCGAGCTCGCTGGAGACGAATCTCTAGGTGACCTCCAGCTCCTCATATTTGAAACGACTGCAGAGGATAAACTTGCGTCCCCTACCTTTATCACCTCCTACCCCACGGATGTCTCTCCCCTTTCCCGCCCGAGCAATGATGATGCGAACATCGTGGACCGGTTCGAGCTCTATATCGCCGGACGCGAAATAGCCAATGCCTTCAGCGAGCTGAACGACCCCTTCGATCAGAGGGAGCGTTTCGTGGAGCAGGTCCGGAAAAAGGAGGGGCCTTCCGAGGTGGATGAAGACTATATCAGGGCCCTTGAATATGGAATGCCCCCTGCAGCAGGAGAGGGCATAGGCATCGACCGGCTTGTCATGCTCCTGACCGACAGCCCTTCCATCAGGGATGTGATCCTTTTCCCCCTGCTGCGTAAAGGAGACCCGTCCTGAAATTCGAGTTCCTTGTCGCTAAAAGGTACCTTCGGGCAAAGAAGAGCCAGCGATTCATCAGTTTTACCTCCGGACTGTCTGTGGTGGGCATTGCCATCGGTGTCATGGCTCTGATCGTGGTTTTGTCCGTGATGAACGGCTTCGAGGATGACATAAAGACGAAGCTCATGGGCACCCAGTCGCACATCGTGATCTCCCATTACAAGGGCGGAATCAGCGATCCTACCCCTGTCATGAATGCCGCGAGAAACATCAGCGGGGTCGTCGCAGCTACCCCATTCATCCTCTCCCAGGGCCTGGTCTCATCCCCGGGGGGGATATCCGGTGCAGTCATCAGGGGGATCGATCCCGACAGTGCCTCAAAGGTCATACGGCTCAGAGAGATCATCACCCACGGCACCAGCACCCTGGATGACTCGGGCGTCCTGGTGGGATCGGAACTGGCCTCCATGTCCGGCGTTATCGTAGGCGATGCGGTGACGCTCATCTCGCCCTCGGGCACCATCACACCGCTGGGCATGATCCCCACCTCCAGGACCTTCATCGTCCGCGGCATCTTTTCCACCGGGATGTACGAGTTCGACAGCAACATGGTCTATATATCCCTCCCGGCCGCAAAGAAGATGTTCATGATGGAAACGGTATCCGGAGTCGAGGTCAAGGTCGATGACATCTACCAGGCCGAATCCATTGCTCAAAAGATCCTGGCAAGCCTGGATGAAGGCTACTGGGCCAAGACCTGGAAGGATATGAACAAGAGCCTCTTCTCCGCCTTGAAACTGGAAAAGACCATCATGTTCATCATCCTGCTCTTCATTATCCTGGTGGCGGCCTTCAGCATTATCAGCACGATCATCATGATGGTCATGGAGAAGCGCAAGGAAATCGCCATCCTCAAGTCCATGGGTGCCTCTACGGAACAGATCCTGAAGATATTCATAACCGTAGGCATGGCTATTGGCATCAGCGGTACCCTTGCAGGCCTCGTTCTGGGCCTGTTGCTCGCACAGAATCTGAATGCCGTTGTGGCAGCGATCGAGTTCATTTTCAGGATTCAGGTGATGCCGCAGGACGTGTATTACATAACGGGTCTGCCAACGAAGGTGAATGCGGTTGAGGTGGTTTGCATCGTGACGGCATCGATCCTTCTCTGCTTCTTTGCTACGATCTACCCTGCTCGGCAGGCTGCCAGGCAGGATCCTGTGGAGGTGATCCGCTATGAATGATGAGCGGGTGCTGACAGTGCGCGACCTCCATAAATCCTTCCGCAAGGGGCCTGAGGTCATCGAAGTGCTCAGAGGGATCGACCTCGAGGCTCGTCGGGCTGAAGGAATAGCCATCGTAGGGGCGTCCGGATCGGGAAAGAGCACGTTGCTGCACCTGCTCGGAGGCCTGGAGAAGCCTGATGCCGGCAGTATCGTCTACGGCGGCAGCGAGATCTCTGCCATGAACGACCGCGAGATCGCCCGGTTCAGAAATGAACGGATCGGTTTCGTGTTTCAGTTCCATTACCTGCTCCCGGAGTTTTCCGCGGTTGAAAACGTGATGATCCCCGCCCTCATCTCCTCGTCAATGACCAAAGAGCTTTCTGCCCGGGCTGAGGGCCTGCTGGATATGGTGGGGCTCGGTCACCGCAGGACCCACAAGCCCGGAGAACTCTCCGGCGGAGAGCAGCAGCGGGTCGCCATTGCCCGATCGCTCATGATGTCGCCTGGGATCATGCTGGCCGATGAGCCCACGGGAGATCTTGACCCCGAGACAGGCCTCAAGATCATTGAGCTCTTCTCCGGACTGAGACAGCGTCTCGACGTCACCTTATTGATCGCCACGCACAACATGGAGCTTGCCCGCACCATGGATAAGGTGCTCGTTCTGAAGGGGGGACATCTTGAGCCGACTGTGCCGTAAAGGCATCCTTGTCTTCTTCCTCTGTTTGATGCTTCCCCCTACTGCTCTTGCGGAGCAGTTCCTCATAAGGACCTCTGACCAGGCGGCTGCCGAGGCGCTCTCGGATGTCCCCTGCATGAGCATCTCAGATACGGCCACGGTCGGTCTCACCGTGGAGCGATCAGAAGGGATCATCCGGGTCGCTGACAGTGCGGGAACGGCCTACAGCGCTTCCTCTCTAGCCGAGGCTCTGGATGGCTACCTCCGCCTCAAGGGGGTATGCGTGGTCAGGGACGTGACCATAAAGGGGTATATCCGAATCAGCCCCGATGCGATCCGCTTCCGTATCAAGACCGCCAAGGGGGATATCCTCCACAAGAACGCTGTCAAGAAGGATATCGAAGAGATCTATGCCATGGGGTACTTTGAAAAGTGTGATGCAACTCTTGAGGACAATGCTGTGATCTTCATGGTAAGCGAGTATCCGGTCATCATGTCCATTGTGGTCAAGGGCAACGAGGAGATCAAGGAAAAGGACATCCTCGATGCCATAGGCCTCAAAAAATTCGACATCCTCAACACCAGACTGCTCAAGACCGGTACGGACCGCATCAAGGGACTCTACCGGCAGCAGGGCTTCTACAACGTAGGGGTTTCCACCCAGACAACCCCCACGGAAGGCGGAACCACCCTCACCTTTACCATCGACGAAAACAAGCAGCTCTACATTGAGGATTTAACTTTCGACGGCAACGAGCACATCTCGTCACGACAGCTCAAGAGCGCCATGGAAACCTCGACTCGATGGCCCCTGGGAATCTTCAGCCACGAGGGCACCTTCCAGGATGCAGTGCTCGATACCGATCTGCTCCGCATTGAGCAGTACTACGCGGACAACGGGTATATGCAGGCAAAGGTCGGCAGGCCCAAGATCGATATCAGGGAGGACGACGGTATATACATCACCATCCCGGTCTCGGAAGGACCGCTGTTCACCATGGGTACCATCGATGTGGCCGGAGATTTGATCCTGCCCAGGGAGGACCTCCTCGACGCCATCGAGCTCGAGTCCGGCGAGACCATGAGCAAGAGCAGGATACAGCAAGCCATCGAGCGCATACGGGATATCTACATGGACATGGGATATGCCTATGTCCAGATCAAGCCCGAGAGCACCGAGGAAGAGGAAACCAAGGTCGGGCTCACCTTTCGTATCACCCAGGGCAAGCCGGTAACCATCGATTCCATCCAGATCAGGGGCAACACCAAGACAAGGGACAAGGTCATCAGGCGGGAGCTTGAGATCGAGGAGGGAGGGACCTTCTCGTCGACAGCAATCAAGGACAGCAAGGACAACCTCGGCAGGCTCGGTTACTTCAGCGCAACAAACATAGATCCCGTGCCCAAGGACGACTCCACCATGAGCCTGCTCGTAGATGTGGATGAGACCACCACCGGATCCTTTTCCTTCGGTTTTGCCTACTCATCCGAGGACGGGCCCATGGCCACCACGAGCCTGAGCGAAATAAATCTCTTCGGCCGGGGGCTCAAGGCCAAGGGTAACATCGAATTCGGACCGGAGAAGAAAAACTACACCATCGATTTCGAGGAGCCATGGCTCTTCGATCGCAATCTGTCTCTGGGAACGGGCGTCTACAGCCTCGAGAAGGAGTATCTCTACTATACGAAGAAGTCGCGAGGCGGAACCCTGCGCCTGAGTTATCCCCTCGTCGAGAGGTTCCGTCATTCCATCATATACGTTTATGACAATGTGCTCGGCCTGACCGATATCGACCCCCTCTATAAGCCCTCCCTGAGCGAGGAGGAGATCAACGGCGGGGTCACGAGCAGCATCACCAACACCATCTACCGCAACACGACCAACGACTATTTCCGTCCCACCCGGGGCTCCAACATCGGCGCATCCCTTGAATATGCGGGCCTCGGAGGCGACTATCATTTCACCCGCGCCACCGCCACGGCGGCCCAGTTCTTCCCTGTCTGGAGCGATAAACTCGCCTTGATGTTGAAACTGAGATGGGGTACAGTAAATCCCGCCCAGGGCGATGCGCTCCCTGAATACGAACGCTTTGATCTCGGGGGGCTGAACAGCATACGGGGCTTCGAATACGGAGAAATCGGCCCGCAGGACAGCCTGGGCAACTTCCTCGGTGGAAGACGCATGGTCGTCATGAACATTGAATTGACCTTCCCTCTCGGACCCATACCTGGGCTTTACGGGGTCGTCTTTCATGACGAGGGCAACAGTTATGAAAAGCGCATCGACCTGACGAACCTGAAGAAGTCCTACGGTGCAGGCATCAGATGGGTTACCCCCATGGGCCCATTACGCCTTGAATATGCCAAGGTCATCGATCCCGAGGAGTGGGAATCCCCGTCACGCTGGGATTTTTCCATCGGGGCGTTCTTCTAGGCATGGATACAAACTCGTGAGAGGAGCATATATGAACAGATTCATTGCAGCACTGTGCGCAACCTGCCTGATGTTCGCTGTGGCAGGGAAAGCCTCGGCAGAGGATCTGAAGATCGTCTACATCGATTCGCAGAAGGTCATCACCGAATCCCTGGTCGGGAAAGAAGCCTTTGCCAAGCTGAAGGCATTAAGCGACCAGAAAGAAACCGACCTCAAGAAGCGGGAGACAAAGATCAAGGGCATATCAGACCAGATCCAGGCGAAATCCGCAACCATGTCCGCATCGGCCAAGGAAGACCTCCAGAAGCAGTACGAGAAAGAGGTCAAGGAATACAACCGCACGTACAAGGATGCACAGGATGAATTGAGAAACGAGGAGATGAAGATCCTTAAGCCCTGGACCAAGGATCTTGAGGAAATTATCAAGAACTACGGCCAGAAGAACAAGATCGACCTCATCCTGGACAGGACGAACCCGGTGGTGATCTACGGATCGGACAAGATCGACGTCACCAAGGCGATTCTGGAGATCTTCAACAAGAACTACCAGGAAAAGCAGTCCAAGCAGAAGAAAGAGTAGCCCATGCTTTTGTCCAGGCTGACAGAACTCCTTGGAGGAACGCTGCAGGGCAAGGACCGGGAGATCACAGGGGCCTCTACCCTTGAGGAGGCCACGCCGGACGATATCACCTTTCTCGCCAACAAGAAATACCGCGACCAGGCCTCCTCGACAAGCGCCGGTGCCATCATCGTGCAGGAGCCCATACCTCCTCTACCCGGACAAGCCCATGCAGCCCGGCATCTCGCCAATGGCATGGGTGCACCCGGATGCGGTCATACACGAACAGGCCTGTGTCTGCCCCCATGTCTACATCGGGGCCAGTGCACGCGTCTTCGAGGGGTGCACCATCTATCCGGGCTGCTTTGTCGGCAACGGCGCCAGTGTGGGCGAGCACACGGTCCTCCATCCCAACGTGGTGGTCTACGACGGGTGCTCCATCGGCAGGCACTGCATCATCCATGCAGGAGTCGTCATAGGCTCAGATGGATTCGGCTTCGCATGGGACGGCCAGCGCCATGTCAAGGTGCCCCAGAGGGGTGTCGTCATCACCGGAGACCACGTGGAGATCGGCAGCAACTGCACCATTGACAGGGCCGCGCTCACCTGCACTCGGATCGGTTCAGACGTGAAGATGGACAACCTTGTCCAGATCGGCCACAACGTCGTCGTGGGAGACCACACCATCATCGTTGCACAGACCGGCATATCGGGCAGCGCCCGCATCGGTTCAGGCGTTGTGCTGGCCGGCCAGTGCGGTGTGGCGGGGCACATCACCATCGGTGACGGCGTGACCGCCGCGGGTCGTACCGGCATTGCCGCCGACATACCGCCGGGCAAGGTGATCTCGGGATTCCCGTCCATGGACCATACCCACTGGCTCAGGGTGCAGAAAGTCTACAAGGACCTGCCCGAGCTCCTGAAACGGGTGCGTGATCTGGAAAGGAAGGTGAAGGACCTTGCCAAGGATTGATCCCACTGCACGGGTATCCCAAGAGGTTTCCCTGGCGGAAGGAGTGTCCGTCGGTCCCTATGCGGTGGTGGGAGAAGGGGTGGCCATCGGTGAAGGCACCTCGGTGGGACCATTCTGCATGATCGAAGGCCCCACCACCATCGGCAGGAACTGTACCTTCACCGGTTATGCCAGCATAGGCTCGCCACCCCAGGATCACTCCTACCGGGGCGAGAAGACGCGCCTGACCATCGGGGACAACAACACCTTCCGGGAATTCGTTACCGTCAACCGGGGCACGGTCAAAGACAGGGGAGTCACGATCATCGGCAGCCACAACCTCATCATGGCCTACTGCCACGTGGCCCACGACTGTAACGTGGGAAGCCACGTGGTCATGGGTAATCTGGCGACTCTGGCCGGCCATGTGGAGATCCATGACAACGCCATCATCGGCGGGCTCTCAGCGGTGCACCAGTTCACCCGCGTGGGAGCCTACGTGATCGTGGGCGGCGGATCCATGGTGAGCCTGGATGTCGTGCCCTACACCAAGGCATCAGGCGACCGGGCGACGCTCTACGGAGTGAACACCATCGGCCTCAAGCGAAGCGGCTTCACCAAAGAACAGATCTCTCGGATCGAGAAGGCCTACCGCATCCTGTTCAAGCAGGGCATGCTCCTCAAGGATGCTGTCGTTGCTCTTGAACAGGAATTTGCAGACGCCGGAGAGATCGGACGGCTTCTGGACTTCCTGAAATCCACCCGCAGGGGGATAGCAAGGTGAAGAAGCTCAAGGCGGCGGTCATCGGGGTCGGCTACCTGGGACGATTCCATGCGCAGAAATACGCTTCCATGGAGAACGTGGACCTGGTGGCCGCGGTCGATGTCGACAAGGATCGGGCCGAAGAAGTGGCCCGTGAAGTCGGCACTACGGCCTGCACCTCGTTGGAATCATTCACGGGTATCGAGGCCGTCAGCATAGCGGTCCCGACCTCTCTCCACGCCTCTGTGGCCATACCCCTGCTGGAAGCAGGAGTAGCCGTGCTCCTTGAGAAACCAATAGCGTCTACAACCGGTGAAGCAGCGTCCATCATCGAGGCTGCGGAACGCGGCGGCACCATACTCCAGATAGGACATCTGGAGCGCTTCAATCCTGCTCTGCTGGAGCTCAAGGACAGCATCAGGGATCCCATGTTCATCGAAGCCCACCGTATCAGCCCCTTCAAGGCACGGGGTACGGATGTTGATGTGATTCTCGACATCATGATCCACGACCTCGACATCATCCTGGATCTCGTCGGCTCGCCCGTGGAGTCCATGGAGGCGGTGGGTGTTCCCGTACTCACGGACTCGGTGGACATCGCCAACGCCAGGCTCCGTTTCGCCTCCGGGTGCATAGCCAACATCACGGCCAGCCGGGTGAGCGCCGACGTCATGCGCAAGATCAGGCTTTTTCAGAAGGACTCCTACATATCGCTGGATTTCGCCAAGGCCAAGGCGGATGTCTACACACTGAGCGAGACCCGCCAGATCCGCCACAAGCACCTGGCCATTTCCGAATCCGACGCCCTGGCCAGCGAGATCCGCTCCTTTGTAGATGCCGTCATGCACGGCGGATCCGTGATAGTGGACGGGACTGCCGGGCTCAAGGCCCTGGAGATGGCGTATGCCATCAAGGACAGCCTCATCGTGCCGAAGAGATGAGCCCACACACGATCCTCATGGCGGCCGGGGAAGCCAGCGCGGACCGGCACGCGGCAGAAGTGGTCAGAGCCGTCAGGGAACTGATGCCCGGGACCGAGTTCATCGGCATGGGCGGCCCGGAAATGAGCAGGGCGGGCATGGAATGCATCTATGGCATGGACGAGCTCTCGGTCATGGGGTTCACCGATGTCCTTCCCAGAATCAGGAACATCCTGAAGGTCTATGCCGGGATCAAGCGTCTCATGGAGGACAGAAAGCCGTCTCTGTTCCTCCCGGTGGACCTCCCGGACTTCAACATGAGGCTCGCCCGGTGCGCCAAGGCTGCAGGGTTGAAGGTGCTCTACTACATCGCACCCCAGGCCTGGGCATGGAGACGATACCGGGCACGGAATCTTGCCGGTATCACCGATGGACTCGCCGTCATATTTCCCTTCGAGGAAAGCTTCTTCTCGTCACACGGTGTCCGGGCAAGGTATGTGGGCCACCCCTTCCTTGATGCCGGGCAGGGTGAAGCCTCTTGGACTGCTTCCTGGCCTCCCCGTCGGATTGGAATGCTGCCAGGCAGCAGGCCCCATGAAATCATGTCCATCCTGCCCATCATGATGGAGGCGAAGCGCCTCATTGCCGGCAGGCACCCAGACCTCACCTGGCACCTCCCGGTCGCCCGCGGGCTCGATGCACAGGTCATCCGCCGGCACACGGACAGCGACATACGGCTCGAAGAGACCCTGCCCGAGGTCGACGTTGCCATGGTGAAATCAGGCACCTCATCACTTGAGATCGCGCTGAGAGGTGTCCCCGAGGTGATCTGTTACCGGACATCGCCGATCAATTATCTCCTTGCCAGAATCTTCGTGAAGATCCACCATATCGGCATGCCAAACATCATAGCAGGCAAGACCATCGTGCCCGAACTCATCCAGCATCACCTCACCGGAGATGACCTGGCCAGGACAATGCTCCTGTATCTGGAAGACCGCCGGCTCTATGAGGCAACGCAGAAGGCATATGAACAGATGAGGTTCATCCTGGGCGACAGAAAGGCGTCCTCAGGGGTGGCACATTGGGCCTGCGAGCTGATGGAGGCCGAATGAGGGACTTCGGCATCTACCGGAGGCTGCTCTCCTACATAAGACCCTACCGGATGAAACTCATCGGCTCGCTCATCCTCACCACCATCATCGCCGCCGCCATGCCTGCCATCGCCCTGCTCGTCAAGAACGTCATGGACGACGTGTTCATCGCCAAAGACATGGCCATGCTCAAGCTCATCGCAGGTGCAGTCATCGCCATCTACCTCACCAAGACGGTGTGCGACTATTTCAGCTTCTTTTTCATGCACGACGTGGGGCAGAGCGTCATCAGGGACATCCGGGACAGGCTCTACGCTCACATCCAGACCCTGTCCATGCCATATTTCATCCGCACCCCCACGGGCGTCCTCATCAGCCGCATCACCAACGACGTGAATCTGGTGCAGCTCTCGGTCACGGAATCTGTAACCGAGTTCATCCGCCAGTCGCTCACGCTCATCGGCCTCATCGGGGCGGTCTTCTACCGCGACTGGAGGCTCGCCGTCATCGCCATGTTCGTGTTCCCGCTCGTCATCTATCCCATCAACCGTTTCGGCCAGCGCCTCAAGCGCTACTCCACCAAGAGCATGAAGGTCATGGGCAATGTCATGAGCATCCTGGACGAGGCCATCAGCGGCATCCGGATCGTCAAGGCCTACACCATGGAAGACTATGAATCCCGTCGCTTCTCCGCAGAAAACAGAAACTATTATCGGAACTGGATGAAGCGCATCAAGGTGCGGGCCCTTTCAGGCCCTCTTCTGGAGCTCATAGGCGGCCTGGGAACGGCATTCCTCCTCTGGTACGGCGGCATGAGGGTCATAGGGGGATCTATGACGCCGGGTGACTTCATGTCCTTCATCACCGCCCTGTCCCTGCTCTATGCACCGATCCGCAAGCTCAACAAGGTGAACATCGAGATCCAGGAGGGAATCGCCGCATCCCGGCGTATCTTCGAGCTCCTGGACACCAGGCCCGAGATCATAGAGAAGCCCGGCGCCACGGCACTGAGCCGGGTGGAGGGAGATTTCGAGCTCAGGGGCGTCTGGTTCAGCTATACCGGCGATGAAACCTATGCCCTGCAGGATATCAGCTTCACTGCCCAGAAGGGGAGCCATGTCGCACTCGTGGGGGAATCGGGCTCAGGCAAGTCCACCATCGCCAACCTTCTGCCCAGGTTCTTCGACGTGAGCAGGGGGGCAATCCTCCTCTCCGGCACGGACATACGGGATGTCACCTTGAAATCCCTGCGGGATAACATCGCCATGGTGACCCAGGAGATGGTCCTGTTCAACGACACCATCCGGGCCAACATCGCCTACGGAACCCGTTCCTCTTCCGATGAGGAGATCATTGAGGCGGCGAAGGCCGCTAACGCGCATGAATTCATCGTAAGCCTGAAGGACGGGTACGATACGATGGTGGGCGAAAGCGGGGTGCGGCTCTCCGGTGGCCAGCGCCAGCGCTTATGCATTGCCCGGGCCATCATCAAGAACGCCCCCATCCTCATCCTGGACGAGGCCACTTCGGCCCTGGATACCGAGAGCGAGCGGGAGGTCCAGGCAGCCCTGGAGCTTCTCATGGCAGGCAGGACCACCCTGGTCATCGCCCACAGGCTCTCCACCATAGTGGGTGCCGACCGGATCGTCGTGCTCAGCCGGGGGCGCATGGTGGAGCAGGGCACGCACGACGAGCTCATGGCCAAAGGCGGCCACTATGCGAGGCTCTATGCCCTCCAGTTCGGCAATCCGTGACCTCCTGGCCCGCATCTACGGCGCTGTCATCCGCATCAGGAACTCTCTGTACGATGCCGGGTTTCTGAAGATCCGCAGCGTGGCTGCGGTGGTTGTGAGCGTTGGCAACATCGAGGCCGGGGGCACAGGGAAAACACCCTTTGCCATAGCTCTCGCCTCCGAACTCTCATCCCGGGGACTTGTCACCTGCATCGTCACCCGTGGCTACAAGGGCGCTCTCAAGGGTCCTGTCGTTGTGAAGGCATCCCACACCAGCGACGAGGTCGGTGACGAGGCCCTGCTCATGGCCAGGACACTTCATGTCCCGGTCATCAAGAGCCCGGACCGGGTGAGAGGGGCCCTGCTTGCACGGGCCCAGTTCGGGTGCGAGATCGTTGTCCTGGATGACGGGTTCCAGCACCGGAGGATCGGACGCGACATGGACATCGTTCTTGTCAGCCGTGATGTTGAAAAGGAGCGTCTCCTTCCCGCAGGGAACCTCCGCGAGCCCGCGACGGCCTTGCGTCGTGCCCACCACGTTGTCGCCATGAAAGGGACAACCCCCTGGGGCCTGGCGGCCGACCTCAAGCCCGTTTGCCTGATAACCAATCAGGGCGGAACCGCGAGCCTGGACACATTGTCAGGCAAGCGCGTGCTCGCCTTCTGCGCCATCGGATCACCGGCGCACTTCTTCGGCATGCTCGAAGGGATCTGCAGGGACGTGGAGCGCCTGGCCTTTGCCGACCACCACCGCTACCGCATCTCCGATGCGGCTGCGATCATGGACAGGGCCACGGGGAAGGACCTGGTCCTGACCACGGAAAAGGACCTGGTCAAGATCGACCCCTCCTGGTTTTCGGGCATGACGGACAGGTTTTACGCACTCAGGATAGCCCTGGATATGCCTGGGCTCAAGGACATTGCCGATGAGATCGAGGGGATTGCGAAGAAGCGCCGTGTTCCTGGACAGGGATGACACCCTCATCCGCGACACGGGATACCTGAGCGACCCGGGCGGCATCGAGCTCCTCCCCGGGGCGGTACAGGGTC
>JALOOZ010000076.1 GCA_025454155.1 Thermodesulfobacteriota bacterium | reverse complement strand
GTCGTCCGGGCCGGGCAGCCGGGAGTCTACACCGTGCATGCCTGGGAGGACTATACCGGGGCCTGTGCGGATTCGGTCGCGATAGCAGTCTTCGACCGGAACGACCTCGATGATCTTCTCCGGGAGAGGTGGGAACACCTGCGCAGTGCGCTGCAGGAGGGCAGGATCGAAGATGCCCTGCAGGACATTGCACCCGCACAGGTTGACGCCTACCGGAGGGTGTTCGATGCCCTTGCCCCCGGGGAGAGGGTGGAGATTGCGGGCGAGATGCAGGACATCCGGCTCATCGACATGCTCGAAGGTTCCGTGGAGTACGATGTCCGCACGGTCAGGGGAGGTCAGGAATGCTCGTTCCTGCTCCTCTTCGAAATGGATGGGGATGGATTCTGGAAAATAACGTTCTTCTGAGGAGGATGCGTGTATGACTGCAGGGACTTTGCGTTTCCGGACGACAGGACCGCCGGACGAGAGGGGTGCGCCCGGCGGTGACGGGACCGGGCAGGTGCTCGTCATCGTGCTGTGCTGCCTCGTGCAGCTGCTGGTTCCCCTGCGGCTGTCGGGCGGATGCCTTTTCTGCGACGCGACCTACCGGGGCAAGGTCATCGACGCCGAGACGCTCAAGCCCCTCGAAGGGGTCGTGGTCGTCGCCGAGTGGCGCGAATGCTGGCCGGGCGTCGGGGCGGGGGAGCTGTGCGACTTCAAGATGGTCAAGGAGGCGCTCACGGACAGGGACGGGGAGTGGAGCATCACCGGTCCTGCGGGCGAGGAGCCCACGGAATTCGGCTACCTCCGCGCCGCCCTGAGCTTCGTCGTGCACTGGACGGAGAGGCCTTCAATACAGACTTATAAGCGGGGATACAGAAGGAATGACAAGGGGCCCGGAAGATTTGAAGCCTTCCCTTTCATCAGAAAGGATCAGGGCCAGGAGGGCATCATCCTCATAAGGCCCGGAGACACCAGGGAAGAGGAACGACTTTTTACTGAGAAATATGGCGGTCTCTTCTGGCCGTTCATCCCCATGAAAGACCCTGAGAAGAATCTCCGGGAGCTGAATTTTGATTTCAAATATCCGCAGAAGATCCAGGATATAGAGGCTGAGGGGCGCACACTGCGTCCGAATTATATTGTATATGGATTGAGCAGGGCACAGACCGCGGAAGATTTCAGGAATGCACCTGGTCTCCTTCTTCATACGAAGGCAACGGGCAGATTGAAGATCCTGCCGAGGATCATAGAACGGGACAGCAAGGAGGACTTCAAGGGGTATGATTGATGAATTTTTGAAATATGGAGGTCACGGGTATGAAGTATGTATTCATGTTGCTTGTTGTCGTTTTCGGAACAGGTATGCCTTGTTACGCATATAATGGGGATACGCATCAGAAGATAACGGAATATGTGGCGCAGGGGATTATCGAGGAGTTCGAGCTTGACACATATCTTAAGGAGCACCTAGATTTCCGTTTTGGTTTCCAGGAGATCATCACATCGCCCTTGATCATGCCGAATTTCCAGATTCAGGTGTCGAAATCCATCGAAGGTATTCTATCTGAAGGAGCGAATGGAGAAGACGAGCCATTCTGGAGGTGCTTCCATCACTTTCACGATCCTTTGCAGCCCTGGAATGAGGCAGGTCTTGGTTTGCTTGAATTCCTGGGTGGCAGAAGGGTCAATGGCGAGTCATCCGTCATGTGGGCGCAGAAGAGCGCCGGTCAACAGACATCCGGCCAGTACAGTTGGCATGATGTACGCGGATATTACCACCAGGCACTTGTCTCCACCGACCCAGGAACGAGAAACGTGCATTTCTGGAAGGCCTTCGAGGGCTTGGGGAGGCTGATGCACCTGGTGCAGGATTCATCGGTACCAGAACATGTGAGGTCGGATTCGCATATAAATCCGTTTAGCTACAATTATGAAAAATATCTGAGAGATAAGCGATACATAACGTATATAGACTCTTGGCTGTCTTCGACAGACAGGTACACCTACGACGACTCCCTCTCGCAGCTTCCACCGGGCGTCTCAGGCCTCGCGCCCATCCCCATCGCGCGCATGGTGGACACGGACCGCTACAGTGGCGCCAATCCCGAGGAGACGGTCAACCAGCCCATCGGCATTGCGGAGTACACGAATGCCAACTTCTTCTCCAAGGACACCATCTTCAAGGGATTCGAGCATCCCGCCCGCAGCAGCTTCTCGCCGCCGGAGTATCTTGACAGGCCCGATCCACGGGATCCGGCCCGGGCGGTGAAGAGGGAATATCTGAGGAAAACGGGCGGTGGCGACACGGGCTCCCTGCTCTGCATGTCCCTGGCAGGCGACGCAGCAGCGCCCGCAGACCCGGTCTATTCTCTGGACGACGAAGTCTACCGGGGCTATGCAGCCAGGCTCATCCCGCGGGCCGCGTCGTACTCAGCAGGACTGCTGAAGTACTTTTTCAGGGGCACCATCGAGCTCACGGTGCCTGAGGACGGGTTCTACGCCTTCATGGATTCCCAGCCCGCAGAACCGAAAACACAGGGCTTCACCCGGCTGGCCGTCATGGCGAGGAACTCCTCGGGGCAGGGCGAGGAAATGTCCGGGGGAGAGCTGCACCTCGTGGTCAAGTACCGCCCTTCGCTCACTGATCCGTTCAGGAACTTCGAACCGGACTGGAACAGCCTGCAGGACTTCAGATACATCGAAGCGCACCTCGCGGGCGACACCCATGAGATACCTTCCGCTTCGCCCCGGCGGTTCGAGTTCGACCTCACCGGCAGCCCCATACCCCTGTGGGCCACGGACGTCACGGTCTTCCTCGTCTACAAGGGCAGACTGGGAGCCCCTCGAGCCGGTGGATACGCCGGGGAGGAAGAGGCCGTGTGCGTGGGCTTCAAGGACATCTCGGAGCCCACGCCCGTGGATGTCATGAACATGACGGATTTCCTGTGCCTGAACGGCCGGTGGTACGATGTGCACACCACCCAGGGGCTCGCCGAAGCCCAGGCCGTCATCGGGGACCGTTTCTGGTACGGCGTGGAGCCGAGAACCATGCACGGGCTTTATTTCAGGTTCTCTTCCGACGGGCAGGCGGCATCTCCTGAGAACCATTCGTACATGATCGATGCCCTGGGCCAGCAGGAGCACAGGAGGATCTTCCTGCTGACCGATCATTCCTTCCATCTGAGCTGCTTCAGTCAGGAGTTTTCCGAACCCGTATCCACTGCCGCATATGCCGGGCTTGGCAACTACATCGAGTACGATTTCAACGAGGAGACGCAGAGGTGGAAGAGGACATGGTTTCACCCGGGGTTCAGGTCATTCAGGGGGCTCGATCTCTTTGACTCCTTCATTGTACGCCACCTGAGGGTGTGCACGGACGAGAGCGGCGACCCGACGACCGCCGACTGCCCTCTGTGCGAGGAAAGCCTCATAGGCACGGTCCCCTTTGACAGCGGCAGGGCGAGGTAGCGCGGGACAATACGGGGACGAAATAAAAATACGGGGACAGCATACATAATTCTTGCTTTGATGATATTTTTAAAATACGGGGATGGCATATGTAATTCTTCCTATGATTATTTTTTAAACGTCAGATATGGGGAGGGAATATGGCCAGAATAGCTCGGGTTGTGGTGCCCGGAGTTCCGCATCACATCATTCAGCGGGGTAACCGGCGCCTGAAGACGTTCTTCTGCGAAGCGGACTATCGCGTGTACAGGTCGCTGATTTCCACCTTCTGCAGGCAGCATGGCGTTGAGATCTGGGCATACTGCCTGATGCCGAATCATGTCCATCTCATAGCAGTGCCGGGCAGTGAGGACAGTATACGGAAGGCCTTCGGTGAAGCCCACCGGCGTTACACCAGGCATGTCAACATCGTGAAGAGCTGGAACGGCCACCTGTGGCAGGGGCGCTTTGCATCCTACCCCATGGGGGATGATTACCTCATCACGGCGGCACGGTATGTGGAGAAGAACCCTGTGCAGGCGGGGTTGTCGAAGCGTGCGGTGGATTACCCGTGGAGCAGCGCCATGGCACATTACAAGGGCGTTGACGATGAGCTCGTCCGCGTGAAGCCCATGCTCGACATGGTGGGCGACTGGAAGAGATTCCTGGACGAGGACGTCAGGCAGGCCGACATGGAACGGTTCGGGCTCCATGAGAAAACAGGTAGGCCGCTGGGCAGCGAGGTGTTCATCAACGGGGTGGAACAGATGCTGCGCCGGATCCTTCAGAAGCAGAAGCCGGGACGGAAAAGAAAGGACGCACAGGGACAGAAGGCCGCCACAAAGGGGATGGATACAGGAGAGGGGTTCCCTTGTCTGAAATAGGCTGAGTGTTTCTTTGAAATACGTATGCTGTCCCGGAATTTCAGAGTGTCGGTCCTGAAATACGTATGCTGTCCCCGTATTTCAGGCCGCCCGGCATGAAGTGGGCCGAGTTGCATTTTTTGGAATACGTATGCTGTCCCCGTATTTCCAGAGACGGGTCGAGCGCCGCGATCTCCTTTGTCTGAGAAATTGAGATTGATTTGCCAAGCTCTCTTTGTCAAAGTGATCATGATGAAGGGGCAGACATAAGGAGACGACGACATGGATACCAGTGCGAGGATTTATTACTGGGGCTTCACCCACGACGAGAGGCAGGTCTTCGATGCATTCCTCCAGGAGCTTTCCGCGCCACAGACCATCGTGATAGAGCCGGGGCAGGGTTATCTCCCGGTCCACGATATCCTGTTCTCGGACAAGCTTTCGGAGGAGGAGCTGACCCCCGACCAGAAGGTGCTTCTCTTCTTCAATGTCCCTGCAGAGACCATCCAGAGGATCATGAAGGGTTCAAAAACCAGGGACGTCCCCCGGCCCATCTACGCCATGGTGACCCGCGAGAATATCTCGTGGACGTTCAGCGACCTCGTGGAGCATCTGAAGAAGGAGCATGCCTTCGTGCAGAAGCGTCTCAAGGAAAAGAAGGAGAAGAAGTCCTGAAAGGGAGCCGTCTGCAGGGAGGTGGACGGGAAACAGGCAGGTATGGGGACCGTATGGTGAACACCTCAAAGAGAGGAGAGATGCATCGATGAAGGCCTCATTGCTCAAGAAACTGTCCATCATGGCAACCACCGTGGGCTCGACCCTCGGCATCTCCATCTATGTGCTCTACATGAGGCTCACCAACACCTATGACAGGCTCTATGCCGACAGTATTCTGCGGTGGTGGTCGTCGCTTCTCCTGCGGGCTGTCGGGGCGACCTGGGAGGTCAAGAACCCTTATGGCGTCGGGATGGTCTCCGGGCGGCCCTGCATCATCATGTCCAACCACCGGAGCCATTACGACATCCCGCTGATCTACGTCTCGCTGCCCGGCAGCATCCGCATGCTGACGAAGAAGGAGCTCTTCAAGATCCCTGTCTGGGGCAGGGGCATGAAGGCCGCCGAGTTCATCTCCATCGACCGTCGCAACCACGAGCAGGCCCTCAAGGACCTGGCGGAGGCCCGGAGGATGATGGAGGGCGGCATAGTCCTGTGGATCGCCCCGGAAGGCACAAGGACTCGCACCGGGAGGCTGGGCGAGTTCAAGAAGGGCGGCTTCGTGCTGGCCCTCCAGATCGGGGCGGTCATCGTCCCGGTGGGCATCCGGGGATCCGAGAAGATCCACAAGCCCGAGAGCTCCGACCTCAATTGCGGCCAGAACGTTGAGGTGAACATCGGCGAGACCATCGATGCCTCCCATTACGGTGACGAGGAACGGGACCGGCTCATGGGCGATGTGCGGGCTGCCATTACGCGGCTGGCCGGGGAGGGCGAGGGCGGCCTGTAGGGGCGGGTTCCTCCGCGGTCGTTCATATCGCCTTCGGATACGTGGGGGCCTGCATCAGTGCTCCGGCAGCTCATAACCGGACCGGAAAGAGAGTTCCCATGCTGCAGGGAGGATGATCCGTCCTTTTTTCTGCCACTTCTTCACCGAAGAGATGAACCGCTTCACATTCAGCTGCTTCATGAATGCGGGCAGGCGATCGAACCGGTGTGCCTTGTCCAGGTCGAGGATCCACAGGGTTGCGTCGTTGTCCAGGAGGAGGTTCTTGATGTGGAGGTCTGCGTGGTACACCCCCAGGTCGTGGATGCGCCTGATGAGGGCGCCCGCCTTCCCGACGAGTTCCCTGGAGTCGTCCCGGGGACTTTCCAGGTATGTCAGGAGGTCGACGGCATCGGGCACGAGCCGGGAGACGACCTCGATCCGGTAGAACCACCCCTTCTTCGTCATTCTGACCGCGAGGATCTCCGGCGTGGGTACGCCATGGGACGCCAGGTGGATGCTCACATCCAGCTCCCGCATGGACCTTGCGGCGCTGAGGAACCTCCACCCCGTGACATGTCTGAACAGGCCGCCGTGCATGAGGGGGCGCACCACCATGTCCGGCTCCATGATGTTCAGCCGGGCCCTGCCCATGAGGTCCGACGGCTGCCCGAGGGGGCCAGTAGCACCCGCAATATCCTTCAGTAGCGGCATTCCGGACCGGTAGACGAGGGTGAGATTGCCCTTGCGGTACGTCGCAAACCCAGGGAACACGCGATCGCCTTTCATGCCGCCAGCCCTCTCTAGTTCAAACCCATTGAATTACGGGGACAGCATACATATTTCCCCTCAAACATTACGGGGACAGCATACCTATTTTCATACGAACAGGAAGCTGACTCAATGATGCTGTCACTGTAAGCCCATTACCTCCAGGTATACACCAGAATAATGGAGTCTGCCTGGTGTCTCAAAAATCGGATGATGCATCGAATTATGTATACTGTCACCATGTTTCCTTTCATGCCGCCAGCCCTCTCCGGTTCAAACCCATCGAATTACGGGGACAGCATACATATTTTCGTCTCAGGGATCGGATGATGCATCGAATTATTTACACTGTCACCATGTTTATTTGCAGGGGGATGCGGTGCATGCGACCCCAAAACATTTGATGCATCGAATTATGTATGCTGTCACCGTGTTTCTTATCCACTGAATTATGTATGCTGTCCCCGTATTTCATCCCTCGACCGCCAGGTGGATGCGCTTGAGGCGCTTGATCTCGTCCCGGCAGCCGGCGGCCTCTTCGAAGCGCAGGTCCTTGGCCGCGGCCAGCATCTTCTTCTCCAGCTCCCTGATGGTCTCCTTCACCCTGCCGATCTCGATGGTGCCCATGGAGGTCTTGATCTGGGCCGAGATGTCCGGATAGTCCCGCTCGTAGATTGAGGCCAGGATGTCGCGGATGTTCTTCTGGATGCTCTTGGGCGTGATGCCGTGGGCTTTGTTGTACTCCTCCTGTTTGAGCCTGCGCCTCATGGTTTCGGAGAACGCCCTTTCGATGGAGCCGGTCCTGGTGTCCGCATACATGATGACCTTGCCCTCGATGTTCCGGGCCGCCCGGCCGGCGGTCTGGATCAGGGAGCGCTCGGAGCGCAGGAATCCCTCCTTGTCGGCATCCAGGATGGCCACCAGGGTCACCTCCGGGAGGTCGAGGCCCTCCCGCAGGAGGTTGATGCCCACGAGCACGTCGAAAACCCCCTCGCGGAGCTCTTTTACGATCTCGATGCGCTCCAGGGTGTCGATGTCCGAGTGCATGTACTTCACCTTGACGTCCAGGCCCTGGTAGTAGTCCGTGAGCTCCTCGGCCATCCTCTTGGTCAGCGTGGTGACGAGGACGCGGCCGCCCTTGCCCACGGTCCGGACGATCTCCCGGTACAGGTCGTCCACCTGGCTGGTGGCGGGCCTGATCTCGATTACCGGGTCCAGGAGGCCCGTGGGCCTCACCACCTGCTCCACCGCCTGGCCCCGGGTCTGCTTGAGCTCGTAGTCGCCCGGCGTGGCGGACACGTAGACCAGGGTGTTGACGATCCGGTTGAACTCGTCGAAGCGCAGCGGCCGGTTGTCCAGGGCCGAGGGCAGCCGGAAGCCGTACTCCACCAGGGTGGACTTGCGCGAGTGGTCGCCCCTGTACATCCCGACGAGCTGCGGCACGCCCACATGGGATTCGTCAAGGAACACGAGGGTGTCCCGGGGAAGATAGTCCATGAGGGTAGGGGGGGGCTCCCCGGGGTTCCGGCCCGTGAGGTGCCGGGAATAGTTCTCTATCCCCTTGCAGACCCCCGTCTCCATGAGCATCTCGAGGTCGTACCGGGTCCTCTCCTCGATGCGCTGGGCCTCGATGAGGCGGCCCTCGGCCCGATAGAAGGCGATGCGCTCCTTGAGCTCCTCCCTGATGGCCTCGACGGCGTTCACCAGGACGGACCGGGGGGTCACGTAGTGGGAGGCGGGGTAGACGGGGACATGGTTCAGGCGCTGGATCTTCCTGTTGCGCATGGTGTCGATCTGCCATATGGCCTCGATCTCGTCCCCGAACAGCTCGATGCGGACCGCCGTGTCGTCCTCGTGGACGGGGAACACCTCGATGACGTCACCTCTGACCCGGAAGGTGCCCCGGTGGAAATCCAGGTCGTTGCGCTCGTACTGGATCTCCACGAGCTTCTTGAGCACCTCTTCCCGGGTGGTGGCCCTGCCTTCCTCCAGGTAGAGCAGCATGCCCTGGTAGGCCTCGGGGGAGCCCAGGCCGTAGATACATGACACGGACGCCACGATGATGCACTGCTGCTGCTCGAAGAGCGCCCTCGTGGCCCGGTGCCGCAGCTTGTCGATGTCCTCGTTGATGGACGAGTCCTTCTCGATGTACAGGTCCCGCGAGGGCACGTAGGCCTCGGGCTGGTAGTAGTCGTAGTAGCTGATGAAGTACTCCACCGCATTGTCCGGGAAGAGCTCGCGGAACTCGCCGTAGAGCTGGGCTGCCAGGATCTTGTTGGGTGCCATCACGAGGGCGGGCCTGCCCGTGCGTTCGATGACGCAGGCCATGGTGAAGGTTTTGCCCGAGCCGGTCACGCCCAGGAGGACCTGGTCGCGCGTGCCCTTCTCGATGCCTTCACACAGCGCATCGATGGCCCGGGGCTGGTCTCCCTGGGGGGAGAAGGGGGAAACGAGTCTGTATGCCATGCGGTTATCGGTTCGTTCCCTTTTTAATACGGTGACAGTATACGTATTTCAAATACGGTGAAAGCTTATGTAATTCAAAACGGTGACACATAACACGGTGACAGCTTATGTATTTCAGGCTTTCGCACGGATACATTAAGTATGCTGTCACCGTATTTTCTAATTCAGTCTATTGCACGAAGAAAATAAGTATGCTGTCCCCATATTTTTCATTATATGTTGCGCTCGACACCTTCAGGAGATCTTCTCCCAGAGCGTGCCCTCGGGTGTATCCTTCAGCTGGATGCCCTTTGCCCTGAGTGCATCCCTGATCTCGTCCGACCTCTTGAAGTCCTTCGCCTTCCTGGCCCGGTTCCGCTCGTCGATGAGTGCCTGGATCTCCTGCCCGGACAGGCCCATCTCCTTCACACCGCCGCGTTTCATGGATTCCAGGAACCCGCCGGGCTCCTCGGTGAGGATGCCGAAGATCTCCGCGATCTCATCCACGGCCTTTAATAGCTGCGCCCTGTCACCCGCTGAGATCCTGGGGTCGTTGTCCAGGGCCCGGTTCACCTCGGTGGTGAGTTCATGCAGCGAGGCCACGGCCCTGGCCGTGTTGAAGTCGTCGGCCATGGACTCGTCGACCGCCTCGAGGAAGGTTCCGACGTGGCCTTCGAGCCGTGATTCGCCACCTGCGGCCGTGGCGGTGTTCACCCGGTCCACCATCTCGTAGAAACGGACCAGGGCGTGCCTGGAGGTGTTCATGGCATCCCGGGAGAAGTCGATGGGGCTCCGGTAGTGGTTGGACAGGACCAGGAGCCTGAGCACCTCGGGGTGGACGTCCTTGACCAGCTCGCGGATGGTCATGAAGTTGCCCAGCGATTTGCTCATCTTCTCGCCGCCCACCGTGACGAAGCCGTTGTGGATCCAGTGGCGGACGAAAGGCACGCCGTAGGCCCCCTCGGACTGGGCGGTCTCGTTCTCGTGGTGGGGGAAGATCAGGTCCCGGCCGCCGCCGTGGATGTCCAGGGTGTGGCCGAGGAAGCGGGTGCTCATGGCCGAGCACTCGATGTGCCAGCCGGGCCTGCCCTGGGACCAGGGGCTGTCCCACCAGGGCTCGCCTTCCTTGCTCCGCTTCCACAGTGCAAAGTCGAGGGGGTCCCGCTTCATCTCCTCGATGTTGACCCGGGCGCCCGCGACCATCTCTTCGATCCGCCTGCCGGAGAGGCTGCCATAGCCCTTGAACTTGGAGACGCTGAAATACACGCTGCCGTCATCGGCCTTGTAGGCATATCCCTTGTCTTCAAGGATGCGCACCATCTCGATGATGTCGCCGATGTGGTCCGTTGCCTTGGGCTCGATGTCGGCGGGGCGCACCTTGAGGATCTCCATGTCGGTCTTGAACTCGTCGATGTAGCGGTCCGCGATCTCGCGGTATGAGGTGCCCAGCGCGTTGGCCCGGGCGATGATCTTGTCGTCGATGTCCGTGAAGTTCCTCACATAGGTCAGGTCATAGCCCTTTCTCCTCAGGTAGCGCGATATGATGTCGAAGACCATGAGCGAACGCGCATGACCGATGTGGCACATGTCATAGACCGTGACACCGCAGACGTACATGCCGACCTTGTTCCCGTTCACCGGCTCGAAGGGCTTCTTCTTCTTGAATGGCGTGTTGAATACGTTCAGCTCCATGGGTTCTCCTCGTGTGCATTCCCGGCAGTGCCTGTCCCAGGGAGCATCAAATTAGCACACAGGGCTGTTCTGATAAAGGGTTTTTGAAGAACCGCCCACATGCGTTCAGCGGCAGGCATACGAATGCCAGCAGGCAGGAGGATGAAAATTAAAACACGGGGACAAAATCTGGTGA